>JACDGA010000031.1 GCA_013815505.1 Acidimicrobiia bacterium | reverse complement strand
GTCTTGAAGTGGGTCTGCAGGTCCTTGACCTCGAGCAACGGACCGTCGCTGTCGGTGCGGCTCGTGTCGCGACGGCGGATGGCGGTGCGGGACTGCGTCACAGCGCCGCCTCGCGGATGTCGAAGCGGCGCGCCACGCGGTCACCGACGAGGTTGAACGACAAGACCGTGAGGAACAGCATGACGCACGGGAAGATCGTCATCCACCACGCCTCTTCGATCTGCTCGCGCGAGTCGGCGATGAGCGATCCCCACGACGGCGGGTCGGGCACGCTGTATCCGAGGAAGGCGAGTCCGCCCTCTGCGGCGAGCAGGATGGCGATGCCGGTGAAGATGACTGCGGTGAGTGCGGGGACCACGTTGGGCACGATCTCGCGCACCAGCACACGACGCGTGCCGGCACCGAGACTCCTCGCCGCGAGCACGTACTCCCGCTGCGAGATCGACAGTGTCTGGGCGCGCACGATGCGAGCGACGGGTGCGATCGACAGGAGCGAGAACACGATGGTCACCGACCACGTGCGAGTGAGCCAGCTGAACCCGAACCCAAGGAAGTCGGCGTCGCTCGCAGCGAGGACGTCGAACCGCCCGACGAGCAGCGAGGCGATGATGATGGCCGGGAGTGCCAGCAACGCGTCGGTGAAGATCGAGATCACCCGGTCGACCCAGCCGCGGTAGTAGCCGGCAATGACGCCGAGCGTCCCTCCCACGATCGTGCCGACGAGGATGCTCGCCACCGAGATGGTGAGTGACGTCTTGGCGCCGTAGATGCAGCGGGCGAACACATCCCGGCCGAGCGAGTCGCTGCCGAACCAGAAGTCGTTGCCGGGGCCGAAGGCGGCGGCCGCAGCGCCCCTCACGGGCCGGTCGTAGAGGCGGATGAACGGGAGGTAGTCGGCGGTGAACGCAAGGACGATGAGCGCCAGCAGCCACGTCGCACCGAGCACGACACCGACGCCGGGAATCCGGCGACGTCGCGTCCGCTTCTCGGTCACAGGCTCCGGCGCCGCCGCCCGCGTCGCGTCGTCGGCGGTCAAGGTGGTGCTCACGAGAGGGCCCTCGCGGCACGGATGCGGGGGTCGACGACGGCGTACATCAAGTCGACTGCAAGGTTGGCGACGACGACGACGGCGACGATCACGACGCCGATCGCCTGCAGCGTCAGCAGGTCGTTCTGCTGGATCGCGAATACGAGGCGGTCGCCGAGACCACGAGGCCCGAAGAACTGCTCGGCGATGATTGCGCCGCTGATGAGCGAGCCGAGCTGCAGCGCGACGCTCGTGATCAGCGACAGGATCGAGGCGCGGAGGGCATGGATCCACAGGATGCGGCCCGGAGAGAGCCCCTTCGCCTTGGCGAGCGTGACGAAGTCACTCTGCAGCGTGAGCGCCATGTCGGCGCGCAGCAGGCGGCTCCACACGCCGCCGATGCCGATCCCGATGGCGAGCGACGGCAGGAAGAAGTTCTTGAAGTGCTCGTATGGGTTGTCCCACGGCGCGACGTAGTCCGATCCGCCGACCGTCGGGAACATGTCGTAGCGCGCGGCGACGAGATAGAGGAGCGCGACCGACACGACGAGCGACGGCATCGAGATGAAACCGAACGTCGTGACGCTCGACGCTCTGTCGAACAGCCGGTCTCTTCGGTAGGCGCTGTAGACGCCGACCGGTAGCGCGATGAGGAGACCCATCACGATCGACCAAAAGACGATGAAGAACGTCGCCGGCGCACGTTGCTTGAACATGTCCATCACCGACTGGCTCTGGTAGTAGGAGTAGCCCCAGTCACCCTTCACGAGATCGGTGATCCAGTAGCCGTACTGGATCGGCAGCGGCTTGTCGAGGTACGGGTAGTCCTCGAGCACCTGGGCTCGCCGGGCCTCGTCGACTTGTCCGCCTGCGAGGTCTTGGACGGGGTCGGTGCTGCCGATTCGCGTCGAGGCGAGGACGATGAACGTCACCACCACGAAGACGACGACGAATTGGGCGAGCCGCTGGGCGACGTATCGCAAGTTTGGTCAGCCCTCCTGCTTGAAGACTGCCGTCGTCCAGATCTGCCCGGCGAACCCGGCGCCGTCGAGTGCGAAGCCGCCGCCCGGCAGGGGGCTGCGACCGATGTTCGTCACGTCCGGCGTCGACACGATGCCCCATCGCACCCACCACGTCGGGATGATGTAGCACTGCTCGGCGAAGCGGCGGTTGATGGCTTCTGCGGCCTCCTTTCGCTCGGCGGGATCCGTGGAGGTTCGTGCCTTGATCAGGTTCTTCTCGATCACGTCGTCCTTCATGCGGGCGAAGTTCAGGCCGAGCGACCCATCGTCCGCCGCCGTGCGCTTCGTCCACCAGTACTCCTGCTGGTCGACGAACTGGCCGCCGTGGTTGCGCCAGCCGAACGCCTCGAAGACGTCGCTGCCGGTGATGGCGTTGACGATGAGCTCGGACTGCTCGACCTGGACCGTCCTGGCGTCGACGCCGATCGCCTTCCAGGCGTCGACGAAGAAGTCCGCCTGCAGCTTGGTCGTGGTCGTGGCCACCGTCATGTACGTGATGGCCACCGGGCCGTTGTCCGCCTCGTATGCCTCGATCGCCGCGCTCGCCGCCTCGGGGTCGTAGTCGGGGAAACCCGAGTCACGGAGGTAGCCCTCCTGGCCGGGTGAGAACGGTCCGTTGGCCTTGTCGAAGAAGCCGCCCTGCACCACGTCGATGAGCGCGTCGCGGTCGACGGCCTGCGCCAGCGCGCAGCGCACCTCCTTTGACTTCAGCACCGGCTTGGTGAGGTGCAGAAGCGTGTGTGACGTCTCCATGTACTTCTCCTGCAGCACCGTGTTGAACTCGTCGTTCTCGGAGAGCGCCGCCAGCGACCGTCCGTCGGACGTGGCGATGAGGTCGACGTCACCCGATTCGAGTGCCTGCTGGCGGACTTGGGCGTCGGGGAGGACGCGGAACTCGATCTTGTCGAGGTACGGCAGTTGCTCGCCGTTCTCGTCCTTCATCCAGTAGTCCTCGTTGCGCACGGCGACGAGGCTGTCGCCGGGGCGATAGGTCTCCAGCTTGAACGGCCCGGTGCCGACGGGCTTCGCTGCGTCGCCAGTGCCGTCCTTCACGGACTGCAACCACGTCGGCGAGGCCATGAAACCGGTCTGCTTCGACATGCCGTACGGCAGCAGTGGCCAGGGAATGGGCTTGTTCGGGTCGCCGTTGCGGCCGGTCGCGATCGTGAACGTCAAGTTGTCGATCTTCTCGGTTACCGCCTTGCCGTCAGCGCCCTTCGCAAAATCCTGCAGAGCCGGGCCGGTGAGGAAGCTCGTCAACGTCTCGTTGATGTTGTAGATGACGGCATCAGCGTCGAGCGGCGTCCCGTCATGGAACTTGATTCCCTTGCGGATCTTGATCGTGAAGACGGTGAAGTCGTCGTTGGGAGTGATGCTCTCTGCGAGGTAAGGGCGCGGCTTGAGGTCGTAGTCGATGACGACGAGCGGGTCGTAGAACGAGAACGCCCGCATGTAGCAGTACGAGTCGCACTGCACCAGCGCCGGCGTCCACGGTGCGCCGACCTCGGCCTCGCCGCCGATCCGCAGCGTGCCGCCGCGAACGGGCTTCACCTCCGCCTCGGTCGGCGGCGTCGTGAGGATCGGCGTGGTCGTGTCCCCGCCGGCGACGGTTGACGCCGGCGGATCGGTGCCGACCGCGGTGTCCTCCTTCTTGCTGCTGCACGCTGCGGCGACGAGCGTCATGCTCAACAGCATCGCCACCGCCGTGCGTCGTCCTCTGATGCGCTTCAGTGTTGAACGCACGTGATCCCCCTCCTCCGGTGGTGGCGTGATCCCGGTCACACCGGGGCCGACCATAGTCCGACGCCCGGCACGTGACGAATCACCCTTCGTGACAACTTCGTGACCCCCGCCCGCGCCGCAGTTCAGTCCGACGACACGAACACGGCGGTCAGTGGTGTCCTGCCTGCGGCCATCGGGATGGCTTCCCCACTGCCCTCGGGGAGGGGGAGGCGGCCGACGTTCTCGACGCCGTTGCGGTACACCGCACCCCATCTGGGGTACCAGGTGGGGATGAGGTAGCACTGCTCGGCGAACCGGCGGTTGATCTTCTCTGCCGCCTCGCGTCGCTCGTCGGGATCGTCGGAGCTGCGTGCGATGCGCAGCTGCTCGTCGATCAGGTCGTCCTTCATCCTGGCGAAGTTGAGCCCGATCTCACCGTCGGGTGAGGCCGTGCGCGACCCCCACCAGTGCGTCTGACCGTCGACCCAGAAGCCGGCGTGGTTGCGCCAGCCGAATGCGTCGAACACTTCGGCGCCGGTGATTGCGTTGACGATCAGTTCAGACTGCTCCACCTGGGCGATCTGGGCATCGACGCCGATCTGCTTCCACGCCTCGACGATGAACTCGCCCTGGCGTCGCGTCGTCGACGTCGCGGTCGTCATGTATCGGATCGTGACGGGCCCGTTCTCCGCCTCGTAGGCCTCGATCGCCTCCGAGGCCGCCTGCGGATCGTACGGCGGCAGACCGGCGTCGGCGAGGTAGCCCTCCTGGCCCGGCGAGAAGGGACCGCTCGCCACGTCGTGGAAGCTCGACGTCATGATTTCGCGCAGGGCGTCGCGGTCGACGGCCTGCACGAGTGCGCAGCGCACCTCTCGCGACTGCAGCGGCTTCTTCGTCAGGTGCAGCAACACGTGGGCGGTGTCCATGTACTGCTCTTGGATCACTGCGCCGAAGCTGTCGTCGTTCGTCAGGCGATTGAGCACCTCTCCGTTGTCGGCGATGATCATGTCGACATCGCCCGACTCGAGCGCCTGCTCGCGCACGAGCGCGTCGGGGATCACTCGGAACTCGATCTCGTCGAGGTAGGGGAGCTGCTCGCCGTTCTCGTCGGTGGCCCAGTAGTCCTCGTTGCGGACAACGGTCAGCTTGTCGCCGGGCGCGAAGTTCGCGAGCTTGAACGGCCCCGTGCCGACCGCCTTCGAGGCGTCACCGCTCCCGTCCTTGACGGCCTCGAGCCACGTGGGTGATGCCATGAATCCGATCTGGAGGCCGAACCCGCCCGGCAACTTCGGCCAGGGCAAGGGATCGTCGATGTTGCCGTTGCGTCCGGTGAACACCTTCAACGTGTATTCGTCGACCCTTTCGAGGACCGCCGAGCCGTCCTCGTTGCGGGCGATGTCGGCGAGCGCCGGGCCCGTGAGGAAGCTCTTGACCGCCTCGTTGATGTTGTAGATGACGGCGTCGGCGTTGAACGGCGTGCCGTCGTGGAACATGATGCCCTTGCGCAGCGTGATCGTGAACTCCGTGTTGGCGTCGTTCGCCGTCACGGACTCGGCGAGCACGGGAACGATCTCGAGGTCGGCGTTGACGGTCGTCAGCGTGTCGTAGAACGTCTGCGCCCGCGTGTAGCAGAACGCATCGCACTGCACGAGCGCCGGCGTCCAGGGTGCACCGACCTCGGCCTCGCCGGCGACGACGATCCTGCCGCCGCGCACGGGATCCATGTCGGGAGCGGCTGGCGTTGCGATCGGTTGCAGGATGGGTGGCGCCGTCGTCGGCGCGGCCGTGCCGGGCTGCGAACCGTCCGGCGTCGTGCCCGTGCCGCTCGTGCCCGTTCCGCTCGTGGGCGCCGCGGTGGAGCCTGCGACGGGGGGACTGGTGCCGATCGCCTCGTCCTGCTTCTTGTCCGAGCACGCCGCGGCGACGAGCGCAGCGGCAACGAGTACCACGGTGATGGGACGGATCGAGCGCACGGGACCCCCTCTGGTGCGTGCACGCGGGTGGCGTGCGACGTGTGCACGGCGGACGTTACCGGTGGGTCACTTCGCTCGGCGAACCGGTGCGGTACCGTCCGCCGATGCCGACCGGCCTCGACCACACCGATCACCGAGCGATCACCGATCACCTCCGTGTCGATGGCGACGCCGGCCTCGCTCGGCGCCACGAGGACGAGGACTTCGGATGGGACAAGGACACCGCCAAGGCGTACCTGCCCGACGTCCTCGACGTGCTCGCCGAGAGCCAGACGCGCCTGTTCGCGCAGGGCAGCGACAAGCTGCTCGTCGTGCTCCAGGCGATGGACGCCGGTGGCAAGGACGGCACGTTGCGCGACGTGCTGACGGGTCTCAATCCGGCGGGGATCGCCGTCACGTCGTTCGGCGTCCCGAGCGAGGAGGAACTCGGTCACGACTACCTCTGGCGCGTGCACTCCCACACCCCTCGGGCGGGCCAGATCGCCGTGTTCAATCGCAGCCACTACGAGGACGTGCTCGTCGTGCGCGTGAAGCGGCTCGCACCACGTGCCACGTGGTCGAAGCGCTACTCGCACATCAAGGCGTTCGAGAAGATGCTCGTCGACGAGGGAACGACGATCGTCAAGATCTTCCTCCATCTGTCGCGCGACGAGCAGCGTGCCCGCCTCCAGGATCGCATCGACAGCCCAGACGAGCGCTGGAAGTTCCGTCGCGGCGACCTCGACGACCGGGCGCTGTGGGACGACTACCTCTGCGCGTACCGCGATGCGATCGAGAAGACGTCGGTGCGGAGGGCGCCGTGGTTCGTCGTGCCGGCCGACCGCAAGTGGGTCCGCAACCTCGCCGTCGCCTCCATCTTGCGCTCCGTGCTCGAGGATCTCGATCCGCAGTTCCCCGAGCCCGAGGAGGGCGTCGACGGACTCGTCGTCGAGTGAGCCGCCTGCGACGGCCGTCGATCTGACGTCAGTGATGTCGCCCAGCCGACGCTCGCGGCGATGACCACGATCGCTGCGACGATACCGACGACGGCAGCCACGACGGGCGACGGCACGTCGATCAGCGGGAAGGCTGCATCGACATGTGAGACGACGCTACGGTCGATTCGGTTGCCGATGACGCGTGTCGCGAATCCGCGGTCGCGTACGCTCACTCCGTGCCGATGGAGAGTCCGCGCCGCCTCGACGACGCCCTGCGTGCGCTCGCTTTCGCTCCCGGAGCGCTCGTGATCGCCGGTGGGACCGACGCGATGGTCGAGGTCAACGCCGGGTCACGCCGAGACCAGCTGGCCAGAGGAGAGGTGATTGCCATCGATCGCGTGAGCGAGCTGCGACGTTTCCGTCACGACCCGTCGTCCGCCTCGGTGCTGCTCGGAGCGGGGTTGACCTACACCGAGCTGATGGACGAGCCGCTGGCATCGCTGTTGCCGGCCCTCGCCGAGGCATCGCGCACCGTGGGCTCGCCCCAGATCCGCAACGCCGGGACGATCGGTGGCAACCTTGCGACGTGCTCGCCCGCAGGCGATGCACTACCCGTCCTGTCAGCGCTCGACGCGGTGGTTCACCTCGCCGACGCATCGGGGGTCCGGTCGCTGCCGGTCGGCGAGTTCATGACCGGGGTCAAGACGACGGCGCTCGCATCAGGTGAGCTGATCACGGGCATCGAGCTGCCCGTGCTCGGCGGGTGGCAGGGCTACGCGAAGGTCGGCGTGCGCAACGCGATGGTCATCGCCATCGCCAGCGCCTGTCTCGCGACTGACGTCTCGACGCGGTCGGTGCGCATCGCCCTCGGTTCGGTGGCGCCGACGGTGATCCGCTGCCCAGACGCCGAGCAGTTCGCAGCCGAGCACGTCGACTGGGACTCGACCAGTGTCGAGCCTGATGTCGCGGCCCGGATCGGTTCCATCGCAGCGGGCGCCGCGTTGCCCATCGACGACCACCGCTCGACCGCCGCCTACCGGCGTCGCGCCGTCGAGGTGCTCGTCGGACGCCTCGTGCGCAGAGGCTTCGCCGGTGGCTGAGCACTTCGAGCTCCACGTCAACGGCGTCGCTCGCGACGTACACGACGCGTGGTCCGGTGAATCGCTGCTCTACGTCCTGCGTGAACGCCTCCACCTGACGGGTACGAAGGGTGCCTGCGAGGAGGGCGAGTGCGGTTCGTGCTCCGTGCTCGTCGACGATGTGCTCGTGTGCTCGTGCCTCGTGCTCGCCGGCTCGTCGACCGGGAGGGCCATCACCACGATCGAGGGAATGTCGGCCGACGGCGAGCCGACCGACGTGCAGCGTGCGTTCGTCGCGGCGGGCGCGGTGCAGTGCGGATTCTGCACGCCCGGGCTCGTGATGGCGGCTCACGCGCTCTTGGCGGCCGACCCCGACGCCGGCGAGCACGAGATCCGCGAAGCGCTGTCGGGCAACGTCTGTCGCTGCACCGGCTACGGGAGGATCCTCGATGCCGTTGCCACAGTGGCGCGGGCACGGTCCGGCGCAAGTGCCACGGCGGCAGAGGACAGCCCGGGCCGTGAGTGAGCGAGCGGTGCTCGACACCGGGCGATCGTTGCGCGCGGGCACGATCGGCGACAGCTCGTTGCGGCCCGACGGGATGGCCAAGGTGCAGGGCACGTTCGCCTTCTCCTCCGACGAGCAGCTCGACGGCGCCGTGTTCGGAGCGACGCTGCGATCCCCGCATCCGTCCGCCCGCATCGTGTCGATCGACGTCTCGAAGGCGTGGCAGATCAGCGGCGTCGAAGCCGTGCTGACCGCCGACGACGTCCCCGGATCGGCCACGTACGGGCTGGCCACCGCGGATCAACCGGTGTTCGCGAGCGACGTCGTGCGCTACGTCGGCGAACCGGTCGCTGTCGTCGCCGCCGATCATCCCGAGACCGCCGGCAGGGCGCTCGCCGCGATCGTCGTCGAGTACGAGGTGCTCGAACCGCTGCTCGATCCCGAGGACGCGATCCGCGGCAACCACGACGACATCCACCCCGACGGCAACATCCTGCGCCACCAGCGCATCGTGTGTGGCGACGCCGACGCGACCGGCGACGTCGTCGTAGAGGGCACGTATGAGCTAGGGATGCAGGACCAGGCGTTCTTGGGGCTCGAGGCGGCGCTGGCCATCCCCGACGACGGCGGTGGTGGCGTCGAGCTGCACGTCGCGACGCAGTGGCTGCACGAGGACCGGCGCCAGATCGCAGCCTGCCTCGCCATCGACGAGTCGAAGGTGCGGCTCGTGCTGGGCGGCGTCGGCGGCGCGTTCGGCGCCCGCGAAGACATCAGCCTGCAGGTCCACACGTGCCTGCTCGCGCTGCGCCTCGCGCGGCCCGTGCGCATGCACTACTCGCGCCGCGAGAGCTTCCTCGGTCACGTTCACCGGCACCCGGCGAGCATCTGGATGCGCCACCACGCCACGAGCGAGGGCGAGTTGGTCAAGGTCGAGGCGCGCTACGTGTTCGACGGGGGCGCCTACGCATCCACGTCTGGGCCTGTGCTGATCAACGGCATCACCCACGCCCAGGGCCCGTACCGCTGCCCCAATGCTGTCGTCGAGGGGTGGGCGACGCGCACGAACAACCTGCCGTGCGGCGCGATGCGCGGCTTCGGTGTGGTGCAGGCCTGCTTCGCCCACGAGTCGCAGATGGATCGCCTCGCTGCAGCCTGCGGTCTGCAGCCGCTCGAGATCCGGGAGCGCAACGCGATCAGGACCGGCGATCGGCTGATCACGGGCCAGGTGCTCGAGAGCGTCGCACCGGTGGTCGAGTGCATCGCCGAGCTCGATGCGCTGGCGCTCCCCGACGAGCCTGTCGGCGGTCACGACGGCCATCCGTTGCGGCTGCCGGGCGGTGCAGGCCGTACGACCGACGCCCGTCACGTCGTGCGCGGCATCGGCTGGGGCGTGTCGATGAAGAACCTGATGTACTCGGAGGGCTTCGACGACCACGCCACGGCGCGCTGCCGGCTGGCAGACGGGACGGCGACATTGAAATTCGCCACGTCAGAGGTGGGCCAGGGGTTCGTCGTCATCGCCGGCCAGATCGCACGCACAGTGCTGGGTGTCGACACTGTCGAGCTCGAACAGATCGACACCGAGATCGGCTCCGCCGGTTCGACGTCGGCGTCACGCCAGACGTGGATGAGCGGCGGTGCAGTCGACAGCGCCTGCCGCAAAGTTCGCGAGCGTCTCTTCGAACACGTCGCTGCGCAGCACGGGCTCGATCCTGTGCAGCTCGGGATCGACGGCACGGACGTGGTCGACACCGTCGGCACGCTGCGGCTCCCCGTTGCCGAGGTCACGAGAGGTCAGGTGTTCGAGGAGACCGTCGAGTTCCGTCACCGCCCGACCGAGGAGCTGGACGAGGACGGCCAGGGCAATGTGCACACGGCGTTCGCGTTCGCTGCGCACCGCGCGGTGGTCGACGTCGACGTCGAGCTCGGCCTCGTCAAGGTCGTCCAGATCGCGACGGCGCAGGACGTCGGTCGGGCGCTCAACCCGCTCTCGGTGATCGGCCAGATCGAGGGCGGCATCGCCCAGGGTTTGGGTCTCGCACTGATGGAGGAGATCGTCTGCCATGACGGGCACGTGCGCAACGCATCGTTCACCGACTACCTGCTGCCGACGTCGCTCGACATGCCCGACGTCGTGGCGACGTTGATCGAGCAGCCCGACCCCCAGGCGCCGCTCGGCGCGAAGGGCGTCGGGGAGCCGCCGTGCATCTCCTCGACGCCGGCGATCGTCGCCGCGATCCGTGACGCGCTGCGCCAGGCCGGCGTCGAACGCGAACTGCGCCGAGTGCCAGTCCGTCCCGCCGACATCGTCGGTTAGCGTGCGCCCCGATGTCTGACGAGCGCGAGATCCTCACCTGGGAGACGTTCGGGGAGGCGAGTCGCGCGTTGGCGATGTCGATCGTGGACGACGGATACGAGCCCGACATGATCCTGTCGATCGCACGCGGAGGGCTGCTCATCGGTGGCGCACTCGGCTATGCCCTTGCGATCAAGAACGTCTATTCCATGAACGTCGAGTTCTACACCGGCGTCGACGAGCGCCTCGAGGTGCCGCGCATCTTGCCGCCGGCGCCGGACTTCGTCGACCTCGGTCACGCTCGGATCCTCATCGCCGACGACGTCGCCGACACGGGGCACACGTTGCGCAGCGTCCACGAGTTCTGCGAGGGCCAGGTCGCCGAGGTGCGCTCGGCCGTCCTCTACGAGAAGCCGCACTCGGTGGTTCGCTGCGACTACGTCTGGAAGCGCACCGACCTGTGGATCAACTTCCCGTGGAGCGACAAGGATCCGGTGATCGCCCGCGAGGGCGCCGTCAGAGACGCCTGAGCGCCGAAGGGGTTACCGCGACGAGGTCGGTCGCAACGACTCGATGATCCCGTCGAGACGATCGCCGACGCGCTGCAGCTCGCGGACGCGGTCGTCGACGCGGCGGCGCTCATCACGCAAACGCCGGAAGAGGGTTGCCGAGCGAGC
>JACDGA010000194.1 GCA_013815505.1 Acidimicrobiia bacterium | reverse complement strand
AGCATCTCGTCGAGCGACTGGTGGGCGAGGAGTCCGTAGTCCTCGACCGACGAGGCGATCAAGTAGACGCCGTCGTCGGTGACGTAGGCGCGCCCGATGTCGACGAGCTCGCCGATCATCGTCACCATCTGCGCGACGTACTCGGTGGCGTGGGGCACGTCCGTCGGCGTCTTCACGTCGAGACGGTCCATCGCCCCGAACCACACCTGCTCGCACCGGTGCGCGATCTCGTCCCATGGGCGCTCCTCGCGAGCGGCGCGCTCGATGATCCTGTCGTCGATGTCGGTGACGTTGGAGACGAAGCGCACCTCGAGGCCGCTCCACTCGGCGTAGCGGCGCAGGACGTCGAAGACGAGCGCCATCCGGCCGTGGCCGATGTGCGGCGGGCCGTAGACCGTCGGCCCGCAGACGTACACGGACAGCGTGTTGGGCTGACGGAGTGCCAGCTCACGGACCTCGCGCGATGCGGTGTCGAAGAGGCGGAGCATGGCCGTACAGCCTACGAGGCGTAGCCTGTCCGCCGATGTCCACCATTCCGGAACGCCCCTCGCTCGACGGCATCGAGGCCGTCTGGGCGGCGCGCTGGGACGAGGACGGCACGTACCGATTTACCCCATCGGCACACCGCGACGACGTGTTCGCCATCGACACGCCGCCGCCCACCGTCTCGGGATCGATCCACATGGGGACGATCTTCGGCTACACGCAAACCGACGCCATCGCCCGCTACCAGCGCATGACCGGCAAGTCCGTCTTCTACCCCATCGGCTGGGACGACAACGGTCTTGCCACGGAACGGCGCGTGCAGAACTTCTACGGCGTGCGCTGCGACCCGACGGTGCCGTACGACCCCGACTTCGAGCCGCCGGCCGAGCCGCCCGAGCGCGACATCCCGGTGAGCCGCCCCAACTTCATCGCGCTCTGCGAGCGCCTCACGGCCGACGACGAGCGCGTCTTCGAGGACATCTTCCGCCGCCTCGGCCTCTCCGTCGACTGGACGCTGCTCTACACCACCGTCGGCGAGGTGAGCCGCCGCACGAGCCAGCTCGCCTTCCTGCACAACCTCGACCGCGGCGACGCCTACAGCGCAGAGGCACCGACGATGTGGGACATCGACGACCGCACGGCCGTCGCTCAAGCCGAGATGGAGGACCGCGAGCGCCCCGGCGCCTACCACGCGCTGGCGTTCCACCGTTCCGACGGCAGCGGCGACGTCGTCGTCGACACCACGCGACCCGAGCTCGTTCCGAGCTGTGTCGCGCTCGTCGCCCATCCCGACGACGAACGCCACGCCGCGCTCGTCGGCACCACCGTCACGACACCGCTGTTCGGTGTCGAGGTGCCCGTCGTCGCCCACCGGCTCGCCGAGCCCGACAAGGGGACGGGCGTCGCAATGATCTGCACGTTCGGTGACACCACCGACGTCACGTGGTGGCGCGAGCTGCAACTCCCCACGAGGGCACTGATCGGGCGTGACGGACGGTTCGCCCGCGAGTGCCCCGACTGGATCACGTCGGACGGCGCCCGCTCGGCGTACGCAGCGATGGCCGGCGGCACCGTGAAGCAGGGCCAGCGCGCCATCGTCGAGGCGCTCGTCGCAAGCGGCGAGCTGCTCGGTGAGCCGCGACCACTGACACACCCCGTCAAGTTCTACGAACGCGGCTCTCGCCCGCTCGAGATCGTGACGAGCCGCCAGTGGTACATCGCCAACGGCGGTCGCGATCAGTCGCTTCGCGACACGTTCGTCGAGCGTGGGCGGCAGCTCGCATGGCACCCGCCGCACATGCGCCACCGCTACGACGACTGGGTCGGCGGTCTCAACGGCGACTGGCTGATCAGCCGGCAGCGCTTCTTCGGCGTGCCGATCCCACTGTGGTACCGCCTCGACGACGGCGGCGAGCCGCAGTACGACTCGCCCCTCCAGGCCGATCCCGGCGCGCTGCCGATCGACCCGTCCACCGATGCGCCGCCCGGCTACGACGAGTCCCAGCGCCACCAGCCGGGCGGCTTCGTCGGCGAGGCCGACATCATGGACACCTGGGCGACGTCGTCGCTCACGCCCCAGATCGCCGCCGGCTGGACCGAGGACCAGGACCGCTTCGCCACGCTGTTCCCGATGGACCTACGGCCCCAAGGTCCCGAGATCATCCGCACGTGGCTGTTCTCGACGGTCGTGCGAGCCCACTTCGAGCACGACTCCCTGCCGTGGGCGCACACCGCGATCAACGGCTGGATCCTCGACCCCGACCGCAAGAAGATGTCGAAGTCGAAGGGCAACGTCGTCACGCCCGCCGGCCTCTTCGACCAGTACGGCTCGGACGCCGTGCGGTACTGGGCGGCGTCGGGCCGCCCCGGTGTCGACACTGCGTTCAGCGAGGACCAGATGAAGGTCGGTCGCCGGCTCGCAATCAAGCTGCTCAACGTCACCAAGTTCGTGCTCGGCCTGGCCGGTACGGATGAGACCGACATCGACGACGTCACCGACGCGGTCGACCTCGCCATGCTCGCCCGGCTCGACGAGGTCGTCGCCGAGGCGTCGCAGGCGTTCGCCGGCTTCGACTACGCGAGGGCGCTGGAACGCACCGAGACGTTCTTCTGGTGGTTCTGCGACGACTACGTCGAGCTCGTGAAGGGGCGCGCCTACGCCAGCCGTGGCGAGGCCGCCGCCGCCTCTGCTCGCGCCGCCCTGCAGCATGCCCTTGACGCCCTGACGCGCCTGCTCGCTCCCGTGCTGCCGTACGCCACAGAGGAGGCCTGGAGCTGGTGGCACGACGTGAGCGTCCACAGTTCGTCGTGGCCCGTGCCGATCGGCCGCGGTGGCGAAGCGAGGATGCTCGACGCCGCCGTCGACGTGCTCGGACGCGTGCGCAGGGCGAAGACCGAGGCGAAGCGCAGCCAGCGGTCCGGTGTCGTTCGCCTCGTCGTCGACGCGCCGGACGAGCTGCACGAGCGCCTCGCGGTCGCGCGGGACGATCTCGCAGAGGCGGGGTCGATCAAGGCCATCGAGGTGCGGTCGGCCCCGGCGTTGTCGATCGAGATCGAACTCGACGCCGAGCCGGCTTCCTGAACGCGCTGCCCGAACGCCCGGATTGAACGCCCTGCCTGACGGCCATGCCTGACGAGCCGCCAGTAGGATTCGGCCCGATGTCAGGCGTCTCCGACCGGCGGCGCCGGATGCACCGCAGCACCGCTCAGCGAGTCGTCATCATCGGCGCCGCGTTCGCCGCGCTGGCATCGTTCGCCGGCGCAGCATCGCTCGCCGGCGGGCAGTACGTGGTCGGGCAACGCCGCATCGTCGACATCGAGGATCCGTCGGCGCGGATCGCAGCGGGCGGCACCACCACGACGACAACCGCAGTGCCACCATCGGCGCCCGACATCACCGTCGGCAACGTGCTCGAGACGACGCCGCCGGACGAAACTTCCACCACGACGAACGAAACTTCCACCACGACGAAAGCCACGTTCCCCGCCGCCGATCCCGAGGCCAAGAACTTCTTGATCACCGGTGCCGACAACAACTCCTGCATCGATCCGAACAGCCCGATCGGGCGATCCATCGGCCAGCGCGAGGGCGAGCGCAGCGACACGATCGTCATCTGGCGCGTCGACCCTGCGACGTCGCGAGCGGCGGTGCTGTCATTGCCGCGTGACCTGTGGGTGTCGATCCCCAACGCCGGTGACTCGCGCATCAACTCGGCGTACCGGCGCGACGACCCCCAACTGCTGATCGACACGATCTACGCCAACTTCGGCATCGGCATCAACCACTTCGTCCAGGTCGACTTCTGCGCCTTCAAGACCATCGTCGACGCCGTCGGCGGCGTGTCCGTGCCCTTCGAGTTCCCGACGCGTGACACCGAGTCCGGCCTCAACGTCACCGAGCCCGGCTGCTTCGAGTTCGACGGCGAGACCGCGCTCGGCTACGTGCGCTCGCGTCACTACGAGTACCTCCCTGCCGGTGCCGACCCGGCGACGGGCTGGAAGGACGACTTCAGCTCCGATCTCGGCAGGGTGTCGCGCCAGCAGGACTTCCAGCGCCGCGTGCTCGCGAAGGTCGCCAAGAAGGGGGCGCTCAACCCGTCGGTGGCGCGAGCGCTGATCCGCGCCACGACCGACTACGTCGTCACCGACGACGGCCTTTCGCCCAGCAAGCTGCTCGAGTTTGCCGGCGTCCTTCGTGACGTCCGCCCCGAGGGCATCCCCAACTACCAGGTGACCGCCGAGGCGGCCACGATCAGCGGCAACGACGTCCTGCTCCCCCAGATCGACAACGAACGGATGCAGGAGGTGCTGTCGCTGTTCCGTGGCGAGCTCTCCCTGCAGCAGCTTCCCGCCGACCCGACGCCGACGACGACGTCGCCCAGCGCAGCGACGTCCACGACCGTGTC
>JACDGA010000193.1:3888-4406 GCA_013815505.1 Acidimicrobiia bacterium | reverse complement strand
CTGTGGGGCAACGGCCCGACGGCGCTCGACGTGATCGAGGCCGCCAAGCCTGTGGCCGATCCGCTGCTGCGTCAGCGCTACGCCCAGATCTACATCGAGCACCGGGTGCTCGACCTGATCAGGATGCGGACGCTCACGGCCCGGTTGAAGGGTGAGCAACCGGGGGCCGAGGCGAGCGTGCGCAAGCTGCTCGCCGATCAGCACGGCCAGGTCGTGATGAACCTCGCTCGCGACACGATCGGGGCTGACGGGATGCTCACGGGCGTCGAGCAGGCACGCGGGTTCGTCCCGGGCACCGACTCGGCCAACCTCGGTCCGGACAAGCCGGAGTCCGAGATGACGGGACCGAGCTGGCACGACGGGTTCCTGTTCTCGGCTGCGCTCACCGTCGGCGGCGGCACGACCGAGGTGCAGCGCAACATCATCGCCGAGCGCGTGCTCGGCCTGCCCCACGACCTCGATGTGCAGCGAGGCCAACCGTGGTCGAGCGTACGGTCGGGCGCCGACGTGCCATGACC
>JACDGA010000193.1:0-3878 GCA_013815505.1 Acidimicrobiia bacterium | reverse complement strand
GGACGCCGGTGCCATTGCCCGAGCAGGAGCCGATGCCGCAGAGGACGAGCGTCGACTGCCTGATGCGACCGTGAAGGCCCTCGTCGAGGCGGGGATGATGCGGCTGCTCGTTCCGTCGCAGTACGACGGCCCCGGCGTTGACCCGATGACGTTCGTGGCGGCGGTCGAGCGGATCGCGCGAGATGACGGCGCCGCCGGATGGTGCACCGCAATCGCCTCGTCGACGTCGTCGATGTCGCTCTTCCTGCCAGAGGCGTCGGCGCGAATGATCTTCGGGCCGCACGACCTCGTGACGGGTGGCGTGTTCGCCCCCAACGGGTCGGGCGTCGCCGTCGACGGCGGCGTGAGGGTGACCGGCCGCTGGCAGTGGGGCAGCGGGACGCAGCACTGCGACTGGATCGTCGGTGGCGTCCGGTGCGACGACGACACGTTCCGGCTGTGTTGGTTCCCGCAGGACGACGTGACGTTCCACGACACGTGGCACACGTCCGGCCTGCGCGGTACCGGCTCGCTCGATTTCTCCGTCGAGGACGCGTTCGTTCCCGACGAGCTGACGACGCAGCCCGGTGTCACGCGCCCAGTGGTGGACGTTGCGCTTGCCAGCTTCCCGATGTTCGCCCTGCTCGGCATCGGCATCGCCGCCACGGCACTCGGCGTCGCCCGTCGGGCGCTCGACGAGCTGGTCGAGCTGGCCGGCGCCAAGCGGCCGCAGTACGCGTCACGCTCACTCGCCGAGCAGCCGTACACGCACATCGAGCTGTCACGCGCCGAGGCGCGCGTGCGCTCGGCGCGGTCGTTCCTGTACGACGAGCTCTCGGCGGCGTGGGAGGTGGCCGATGGCGGTGAGCCGATCTCGGTCGAGGGACGGGTGGCGATCCGTCTCGCTGCGCTGCACGCCACCGAGTCCGCCGTCGCAGCCGTCGATGCCGCCTACACGTTGGCGGGCGGGTCGAGCGTGTTCTCGTCAAACGTGCTGCAGCGCTGCCTGCGTGACGTGCACATGGCTACCCAGCACGTGATGGTGGCGCCGAAGCTGCACGCCACGCTCGGGCGCTCGCTCGTCGGTCTCGACATCGACACGTCGATGCTCTGAGTCGACCTCCCCGCTCGAGTCGTCAGTACGGTCGAGCCGTGGAGACCATCTCGCTGCAACGTGACGGCGACGTGCTCGTCGCCACGATCGACCACCCGGCGTCGCCGGTGAACGCCGTCGATGCGGCCCTGCACCACGATCTCGGCGAGCTCTTCTCGACGCTGAAGCGGGAGCGATCGGCGCGGGCCGTGCTGCTCACCGGGGCGGGGAAGGCGTTCTCGGCCGGTGGCGACATGGACTGGTTCCCGCTGCTGCGCTCGGTAGAGGCGGTCCACGAGCTGCGCAAAGACGGGCGCCAACTGATCTGGGACCTGCTCGACGTCGAGATCCCGATCGTCTGCGGGCTGAACGGCTCGGCGGCCGGACTGGGTGCCTCCGTGGCGCTGCTCTGCGACGTCGTCGTGATGTCCGAGCGGGCGGTGATCGTCGACCCACACGTGACGGTCGGCCTCGTGGCCGGTGACGGTGGTGCTGCGATCTGGCCGCTGCTGCTCGGCCCGCTGGCGGCCAAGCGGCACCTGCTGCTCGGCGAGCCACTCTCGGCGGACTCCGCACTGGCGGCGGGCGTCGCTGCCGAGGTGTGCGCGCCGGAGGTCGTCGGAGAGCGGGCGATGGCGTGGGCCCGGCGGCTGGCCGCAGGCGCGCCGCTCGCCGTGCAGGGGACGAAGACAGCGATCAATGCCCAGATCCGCCAGGCGCTGCTCACCAGCTTCGACCTCTCCACCGCGTTGGAGATCCCGTGCATGCTCTCGGCTGACCACGTCGAGGCCGTCGACGCCTACGCCGCCAAGCGCATCCCGCACTTCGAGGGCCGCTAGCTCGACTCCCTGCCGGCGACGCGGCACGTGTACGTGACATACGCCGAGCGGCGCACGTCGCGGTCGAGGATCTCGAATCCGCATCGCTCGATCATTGGTTCGAGGAGCCACGTGAACGTGCTGTGTTCGAGTCGTACGTGTTCGGCGAGTTCGGCTGCCGTGTACCCGAGCCGAGGGTCGTCGACGAGCGCACCCGCAATCCAGGCTTCGATCTCCTCTTCGACCGTGGCCGGCTCCATCTCGTAGGTGAGGTCGCGCAGGCGAAGGATGCCGCCGGGTCGCAGCAACCGTGCGATCCGGACAAGGGCGACGACCTTCCAGAAGTCGGGCACCTGGTGCAGCGCGTTGCGGCTGAACACAGCGTCGACCGAGCCCGGTTCGATCACGGCGTCGAGGTCGCGGTCGAGGTAGCCCATCCTCACGACCTCGATGTGATCTGCCCCGGCTGCGTCGGCCTTCGCCCGCAGCACGTCGACCATCGCCGGCGACACATCGACGACGACGAGTCGCCTGCAGTGCGGCGCCATCGCCATCGCGAACACCCCGGTCCCTGCTCCGAGATCGACGATCGTCGAGTCGCCGCCGATCCCGCTGGCACGCAGCGCCGCGACGTCCTCGGAGGGGTCGTACGCAGCCTTGCGCTCGTAGCCGGCGACATATTTCTCGTCGAGATGCTCGGCGCCGGCGTGGGCCACCTCGTCGAGCCACCATGGCGGACGTGATCGGTCGTGCACGTCGCGATCCTGTCATTGCGGGCTGGCTCGCGCACCCCACCTCGTTTCTGTCATGAGGATCGTGGCGAGATCGCCACGATCCTCATGACAGTCGTGCCTGCAGCGGGAACACCAGCTCGCCGTACAGGTCGCGGTGCAGCGCGTTCCAATCGCCAGGTCCGTAGCGGAGCATCAAGGGCGTCGGTCGCGTCTGGCCGGCGGCGTGACAGGCGTCGAGCCACTCGTCGAAGTCGTCGGGCCACGGTGCAGGGTCGTCGCGGCGCTCGGCCCACTCGCGAGCGATCGGCAACAGGTGCCGCCAGAACGCAGCCCGCAGGCGCGTCACGAGTTCGGGGAGCGGATGCGCGAAGTAGCGGTACTGCCCCTCACCGAAGCGATGGTGGGCCATGTCGATCGTCGATCGGAACCGTTGCTCGTCGCCGTAGAGCTGGGCCAGCGCGTGGCACTCCTCGACATCGAGGACCGGCCCGGTCGCCGCGATCCCGAGCGAGTCGAGCTCGGTGCACGCCGCGTCCCAGTCGATCGCATCCACACGCGCGGCCACCGACCGCCTCGTCCGCGTGACGACTCGTTCGTGACGACTGCTCACCTCATGACAACGCTCGACACGGGCGATCCGTGAGGTCGAAACCTCCGCTCCGTCAGGTGTCCATCTCGTAGCGTGCCGATCGTCTCCTTGGTGACCGGACGATCGACGTCCGCGACGACGAAAGGAACCTGACATGCCCCAGTACGCAGCCCTCACGTACACCCCCGATGTCGACTGGTCGGCACCCGAACAGGCAGAGGAGATGGCCGACTACGGACGCTTCGGCACCGAGCACGCCGAGCACATCCGCGGTGGCCAGGTGCTCTTCCCCACCACGACTGCGACCGTCGTGCGCGTCACGGGCGGGCGCGGTGGGGAGGTCGTCACCAGCGACGGACCGTACGCCGAGACGAAAGAGGTGCTGTCGGGCTTCTACCTCCTCGAGGCCACCGATCTCGACGAGGCCGTGAAGCTCGCCGCCGAGATCCCCGCGGCATGGAACGGCGCCGTCGAGGTGCGCCCCGTCATTCCCCTGTGAGCGCCACGAGAGCGGACGTCGAACGACAGCTCGCCGACGTCGTGCGGATCGAGGGCGGCCGCATCCTGGCCGTCCTCGCCGCATCGACGCGTGACCTTCAGCTCGCCGAGGACGCCGTGCAGGACGCCTCGGTCGCCGCGATCGAGGTGTGGAGGCGCATCGGGAT
>JACDGA010000192.1 GCA_013815505.1 Acidimicrobiia bacterium | reverse complement strand
CCGAGGTTGCCGCCGACGGTCGCATCCATGCCACGTTCAACCAGACCGTGGCTCGCACCGGACGGCTCAGCTCCGACCGCCCGAACCTGCACAACATCCCCGTGCGCCGTGTCGAGGGACGCCAGTTTCGCAAGGCGTTCGTCCCGGCGCCCGGGTACGCGCTGCTCGTCGCCGACTACAACCAGATCGAGCTCCGCTGCATCGCACATCTCGCCGGTGACCCCGGCCTCATCACCGCCTTCTCGGGCAACGAGGACATCCACAACGCGACTGCGTCGAGGGTGTTCAGTGTCGATCCCGCCGACGTCACCCTCGACCAGCGTTCGAAGGCGAAGATGGTCTCCTACGGCCTCGCCTACGGCATGGAGTCGTACGGCTTGAGCCAGCGGCTCAACATCGCGGTCGAGGACGCCGCCCTCATCCTCGGCGCCTACTTCGAGGCGTTCCCCAACGTGCGTGCGTACATGGACAGAACCGTCGCCGAGGCACGCGAGCGCGGCTACACCGAGACGCTGTTCGGCCGGCGGCGGCCGATCCCCGAGCTGCTCAACTCCAACTTCCGCATCCGCCAGGCGGGCGAGCGGCAGGCGATGAACGCCGGCATCCAGGGGCTCGCCGCCGACATCTTCAAGGTCGCGCTGGTGCACGTGCACGAGGCACTGGAGTCGCAGTCGCTCGGCTCGCGCCTCATCTTGCAGGTGCACGACGAGGTGCTCGTCGAGGTGCCCGACGCCGAGCGCGAGCACGTCGGCGAACTCGTCCCCGACCTCATGCGCCACGCCGCCGAGCTCGACGTCGCGCTCGACGTGAACGTCGCGTGGGGAACCACGTGGGCAGCAGCGAAGTGATGGGGTGCGGGGGCGCAGCCCCCGCAGAGGCGCGAAGTGACGCGGTGACGCAGAGCTACTTCGAGGCGATCGCCGACCACCTCGGTTCGGCCTACCTGCGGTACTCGCACACGAAGGGAACGGTGCAGGAGATCGACTGGCTGGTGCCCGTGCTCGGGCTGCGTGCGGGCGATCGAGTGCTCGACGTCGGGTGCGGCCCGGGTCGACACGCCCACGAGCTGGCACACAGGGGATTGCGGGTGCACGGCGTCGACATCAGCAAGACGTTCGTCGAGCTCGCTCGCGCCGACGCGCCTGCCGGTGCGACGTTCGAACGAGCGGATGCCCGCGAGCTGCCGGCGAGCAGTGAGTACGACGCCGTGATCTGTCTCTGCCAGGGAGCGTTCGGGATGATGACCGCCGACGGCGACGACGAGCGGGTGATCGCCGCCATCGCCGGCTCGCTGCGCCCTGGCGGACGGCTCGCGCTCTCCGCGTTCAACGCCTACTTTGCCGTCAAGTACCACGAAGGGGCCGACTTCGACGCCGAGTCGGGCGTCGCCCACGAGTGGACCGACGTGCTCGACCCCCACGGCGCCAGCCGGCGCGTCGAGCTGTGGACGGGCTGCTACACGCCGCGCGAGCTGCGGATGCTCCTCGATCGGCACGGCATCGATGTCGACGCGATCAGCGGTGTCGAACCGGGCCGCTACGGTGACGACAAGCCCAGCGTCGAGGCCCCTGAGTTCCTGGTGACCGGGCGGCGACGCTCGTGATCCGCTGGTAGCGTGGACGCCCTGCGTCCCGGTCTTGGGACGTCGCGCTCGCCCGCCGAGCATGGTCCATTTCCGAAAGCAGTTCCCTTGTCCGACACCACGATCGCCGCCACGTCATCGCCCGAGATGGGCACATTCGACGAGGAGGGCAATTACACCCCGCGTGAGGTCGTCGCCGACGATCTCGGCATGTCCTTCGCAGATGCCATCGACGGCACGATGGTCGACGTCCAAGACGGCCAGCTCGTCAACGGCACCGTCGTCAAGATCGACAAGGACGAGGTGCTGCTCGACATCGGCTACAAGAGCGAGGGTGTCATCCCGTCGCGTGAGCTGAGCATTCGCAACGACATCGACCCCAACGAGGTCGTGTCGCTCGGCGAAGAGATCGAAGCCCTCGTCCTCACCAAAGAGGACAAGGAAGGGCGCCTCGTGCTCTCCAAGAAGCGGGCGCAGTACGAGCGCGCGTGGGGCCGCATCGAGAAGCTCAAGGAGGAGGACGGCGTCGTCGAGGGCCCGGTCATCGAGGTCGTCAAGGGCGGTGTCATCGTCGACATCGGTCTGCGTGGCTTCCTGCCGGCGTCGCTCGTCGAGCTGCGTCGTGTCCGTGACCTCGCGCCCTACATCGGTCAGACGGTGCAGGCGAAGATCATCGAGCTCGACAAGAACCGCAACAACGTCGTGCTCAGCCGTCGCGCCTACCTCGAAGAGGCCCAGAAAGAGACCCGCGACTCGTTCCTCGCCAACCTCAAGGTCGGCGAGGTGCGCAAGGGCACGGTGTCGTCGGTCGTCAGCTTCGGTGCGTTCGTCGACCTCGGCGGCATGGACGGGCTGATCCACGTCAGCGAGCTGTCGTGGAAGCACGTCGACCACCCCGGATCGGTCGTCACCGTCGGCGACGAGGTCGAAGTGCAGGTGCTCGACGTCGACTTCTCGCGTGAGCGCATCAGCCTCTCGCTCAAGGCGACGCAGCAGGATCCGTGGCAGGAGTTCGCCGGCACCCACGAGGTCGCCCAGCTCGTCTACGGCAGGGTCACCAAGCTCGTGCAGTTCGGCGCCTTCGTCCAGGTCGGCGACGGCATCGAGGGCCTCGTCCACATCTCCGAGATGTCGACGCACCACGTCGAGTCGCCCGAGCAGGTCGTCACGCCCGGCGAGGAGCTGTGGGTCAAGATCATCGATCTCGACCTCCCGCGCCGGCGCATCAGCCTGTCGATCAAGCAGGCAGCCGAGGGCGGCGAGCTGGCCGAGGAGTATCGCCAGCACTTCGAGGTCGACGAGCACGGCAACTGGACCCACGGGGCCGACGACGCCGAGCTCGAGGCCGCATGGGCGGAGTACGGCGAGACCGGGACGGAGAATCCGGCACCCGGAGCCGAGGCTGCTCCCACCGAGGACGCTGGTCCCACCGAGGCTGCGCCCGCCGAGGAGGCTGCTCCTCCCGGCGCTGCCCCGACCGAGGAGGCTGCTCCCACCGAGGCTGCGTCCACCGCGGATGTGGCGAGCGAGGACGCACCGGCCGACGTCGCGGCAGGTGACGAGATCGTCACGGACGCGCCGACGGAAGGCGCCGATCCCGGCGCCGATGAGGCGGCGCCGGCGTCGAGCGACGACGACACCACGTCCTGATCCCGGCCGACCGTGCTGCTTGTCGGGTTGACCGGTGGCATCGGGTCGGGCAAGTCCACCGTCTCGGCGATGCTCGCCGAGCGCGGCGCCATCATCATCGACGGAGACGCCGTGGTGCGAGAGCTGCAGCAGCCTGGTTCGCCCGTCGTCGAGGCGATCGCTGCACGGTTCGAGGGCGTCGTCGGCGATGACGGGCACCTCGATCGTTCGGCACTGGCGGCGATCGTGTTCAACGACCCTGCGGCGCTCGCCGATCTCAACGGCATCGTCCACCCTCCGCTCGGCGAAGAGATCAGGCGTCGCATCGATGTCGAGCGAGCGACCGATCACGTCGTCGTGCTCGACCTCCCGCTGCTGACCGAGCGTCCCCGCAGCGACCTCGACGCGACCATCGTCGTCGACGTCGACCCGGAGATCGCAGTCGAGAGGCTGGCGAAGTCGAGGGGGATGGACGAGGCCGACGCCCGGGCGCGGATGGCCAATCAGGCGAGCCGCGAGCAGCGCGTGGCGATCGCCACCCATGTGCTCGACAACAGCGGCGACGTCGACGCGCTGGAGTCACAGGTCGACGCCGTGTGGACGGAGCTCCGCGCCAGCGCGACGCAACGATGACCGGTCTCGACGCCTCCTTCTCGTCGTGTTCGGAGCCGCTGCGCTGACTGACTGGTACGCCGTCGGCACGATGCAGCGCCGGCTCGAGGTCGTCGCCAAGCCGGCGACGACGGCTGTGATCGTGGCCCTCGCGGCGACGAGCGGCGACCTGGCCGGCGACGCGAGGGCGGCGCTGGTCATCGGGGCCTTGTTCGGGCTGATCGGTGACGTCGCACTCCTCAACGACGACGAGACGTCGTTCATGGCCGGCCTCGCGGCGTTCGCGCTCGGGCACCTCGCCTACGCCGTTGCCGCCGTGCTGATCGGCGTCGATGCCGGAACAGCGGCACTGGCCGTCCCGTTCCTCGCCGTGCTGCTCGGGTTCCGTTTCGTCACGCGCACCGTGCCGGGCGCGACGGCACACGGCGGCCCGCTGCTGGCCGGCGCCGTCGTGTTCTACGCCTGCGTGATCTCGGCGATGGTCGTCACGGCTCGCGCGACCGTACGTCGTTTGCGTCACGCGCGTCTCGAGTACTCCTTCGCTCGGTCCTTGACCTCGGTGCTGGCCTTGGCGAGTGAGCCG
>JACDGA010000191.1 GCA_013815505.1 Acidimicrobiia bacterium | reverse complement strand
CGATGTCGAACGAACCGACGCGCACCGCCTCGAGGGCGACGATGCCGCCGAGTGAGATGACGGCGGTCTCGCTCGTGCCGCCGCCGATGTCGATGACCATGTTGCCGACGGGTTCGTCGATGGGGAGATCAGCGCCGATCGCCGCGGCCATCGGCTGCTCGATGAGGTTGGCGTCGGCGGCGCCGGCACGGCGGGCGGCGTCGGTGACGGCTCGCCGCTCGACCTCGGTGATGGCCGACGGCACGCAGATGACGACCTTCGGCCGTGTGAAGCGGCTGACACCGACACGCTGCAGCAGCAACCGGATCATGCGCTCGGTGATCTCGAAGTCGGTGATCGCGCCGCCACGCAGCGGGCGCACGGCGACGATGTAGCCCGGCGTCCGACCGATCATCTGCCAGGCGGCCAACCCGGTGGCCAGCACCTCGCCGGTCTGGCGGTTGAGGGCGATCACGGACGGCTCGTTGAGCACGATGCCGCGACCCTTCATGTAGACGAGCGTGTTTGCGGTGCCGAGGTCGATTGCAAGGTCACGAGCCATCGTGACCTCCGGCGTGACGGTCACGCGCCATCGTGACGGCCTTCTCTGTCGCCCGCATCGTTCGCGTCGGCGCGCCGTTCGCTGTCGAGCTCCTGCACGCGATCGACCGTCGGCTTGCGCGCCGAGGGGCTGAGCGCGTCGATGTGGCGTTGGAATGCGGCGACGGTGTCGCCGCCCGAACGGCGGCGGGACATGACGACCATCACGACGAGTACGATGACGACCAGCGCCGCTGCGCCGATGATGAGCGCAGTCGTCACCAGGTCGCGCCGTCCTCGACGGGGGTGCCGCCGGGGAGCGTGGCCGGTTCGACGATGTCGCTCGCGCCGGTGCCCCATGCGTCGCCGCCCGACCAGTGTTCCTTCTTCCAGATTGGTGCCGACGCCTTGACGGCGTCGATGGTGAAACGGGCCGCAGCGAACGCCTCGTCGCGGTGTGGTGCCGACACGGCAACGACGACCGATGCGGCGCCGACCGGCAGCGTGCCGAGGCGGTGCAGGATCGCGATCCGTCCGGCCCCCTGCCAGCGTGTCCGCGTCTGGGCAGCAATGTCGGCGAAGCAGCGTTCAGCCTGGCCGTCGTAGGCCTCGTAGGTCAGCGACACGACGTCATCGCGCCCTTCTGCGTGGTCTCGGACCGTGCCGGAGAACACCACGACTGCTCCGCAGTCGGGGCGGACGGCCCAGTCGTGGGCGCGTTGCAAGGAGAGCTCCTCGTCGGTCAGCGCCAACCAGTTCTCGCCCTCACCAGCAGACCGCACCGCGTCGATCGTAGCTGCAACCCAACCGGGCCCATCGTCTGCCGCAGACCTCCGAACAAGTGGGCTCTCGACACAAGCATCCCCATGTCAGCAGAGTCCGACTGCGCCGCGTGTTATCGCCGACACGGACGAGAACGTCGGACGTGACGACCCGATCACCGCTGCGACGCATCGAAAGTCTGACTTTGTGATCGCTGATGGCGACCGGACGGGGCCGGCCGGCACCACTACCGTGTCGCCTTCGTGAGCCACGTCCCACCGCCGCACGAGCGCCCGTGGCGCCATCCCTCCGAACTGCCGGCCCCTCCGCAAGAACCCGTGTCGACCAGGGCGCGGACGATCGCCATCGTCGGCGGCACGCTCGGACTCGTGGCCATCGCGATGGTTGCGCTGATGGTCACACCGAATCGCGAGGAGGTCGTCGCACCGTCGTCGTCGCGCTCGCCGGGACCGGCGGCGATGTTCACGGCGCCGCCGGCATCGAACGAGGTAGTGCGCGTGAAGTTCGCCGCCACGGAACGCATCGAGCAGCGCTGGGCGATGGTGCGAGCCGGTGGCACGACACTGATGTGGGAGTCCGCCGAGGCGAAAGAGAGCGCCCGCTACACCGTCGCGATGTCGGCCCCTGGGACCAACGATCGCCTCGTCGTCGTCGGCGACGCAGAGCTCGACGTCACGCTCGACGACATCGGCGGTTCGGCCCTCGAGGCGGGCACGCTCCTGCTCGACGAGCGCGGAGAGCTCGTCGCAGTGATCGACGAGCGCGGCGACGTGTTGCTGCTCGTCGCCGACGACACCATCAACGTCGTCGACGCCAACGACGCCAGAGACTGAACCCGGCCACGAGGCCGGCGACGAGGCCGGCCACCATCGCCCCGAGCGAGAGCTCCTGGCGGCGCTTCGGGGTGATCATCGTCCACCACCCGGCCTCGGTGCCCTCGACGTACGCCTGCTCGTTCGTCACGGTCGGCGCCCAGCCGTGCGCCTTCAGGCGATCATTGGCGACGACCCACGGCGACCGTGTGTACGGGCGCAACCCCGGAGGGATCGGTCCTCGCTGGAACCGCCACTGCAACGACGACCACACCTCCGACACACGCTCGGGCAGCTTCATGCGCAGGCTCGAACCCGTGAGCTCGCGCACACGCTCGCCGGGCACCCATCCGTCGGGGGACACGTTGAACACCCCGTCGAGACGCTGCTCGGCGCCGACGACGACCGCTGCAGCGAGGTCGTCGAGGTGCACGAACTGAGCGGGCGGGTCGTCCTCACCGAATCGCTGCCCGAAGCCCGCGGCGAGCGCTCTCGCCAGTGAGGAGGAGGCGAGTGCGTCCATCGTGACGACCGGGCGCAGCACCGTCGCCGTTCGACCGGGATCGTCGCGCCGCCACTGGTCGACGAGTGCCTCGGCCGTCGCGAGCTGGCGGGCGTACACGAACTCCACCTCCGGTCGCAGCACCGCCTCCTCGGTCAGCGGAACGGGGTTGTTCGGCACGGCGCCGTAGACCATCGCCGACGACACGAGCAC
Organism: Acidimicrobiia bacterium; assembly: GCA_013815505.1. Classification (GTDB taxonomy): domain Bacteria; phylum Actinomycetota; class Acidimicrobiia; order Acidimicrobiales; family Ilumatobacteraceae; genus JACDHN01. The sequence goes on along the minus strand of JACDGA010000191.1, from coordinate 1,579 downwards.
GACGTGCGTGGCGTTGCCGGCCGTCGCGCCGGCGAGCATCTCGACGACGCCCTCGGTCACGCTCTGGCGGGCGAGCGCGATGGCGTCATGGTCGCCGCTGCCGAGGTGCACCACGACGTCGACGGGTTCGCCCAACTCGCGGGGATCGAACGCCGGCGACGCCGCCAGTCTCGCCAGGACTCGCCGCCCGAGCTCGCTGTCGGCTCCGTACACGATGAGACCGGTTGGCACGGCGCCGACGATAAACGGTCGTAGCCTGGACCCCATGTCACAGGGTTCGACTCCCGACCGTTCCGGTGACGACGACCCGTTCAGCGCCATCCCGATGTTCGCCGAGATCGCCAGGGCGATGTCCAGCCAGGGCCCGCTCAACTGGGACGCCGCACGGCAGTTCGCGCTGCTCACGGCAACTCGCGGCGAGTCCGAACCCAACGTCGACCCGGCCGTGCGGATCCAGTACAACGAGCTGGCCCGCATCGCTGCGCTGCACGTCGCCGACGTGACGCAAGCCGAGGTCGCCACGCCGGAGATCAACGTCGTCAACCGCTCGCAGTGGGCAACGCAGACCCTCGATGCCTACCGCCACCTGTTCACCGAGATGGCGACGGCGCTCGGCGCCCAGGATTCCGACAACCTCGGACTCGGCGGCGACGAGCTCGAGCAACTCGGCGCCGACGACCCGATGATGAAGATGCTCGCCGGCTTCAACAAGATGATGGCGCCGGCGCTGATGGGCATGTCCGTCGGCTCGATGGTCGGCAGCCTGGCGCGTCGTGCGTTCGGCATCTACGACCTGCCGATCCCGCGCGAGCCGCAGGTGCTGTCGGTCATCGCCGGCAGCGTCGACCAGTTCGCCGACGACTGGTCGCTGCAGCGCGACGAGATGCGCCTGTGGGTCGTGACCCACGAGCTCACCGGCCTGACGCTCTTCAGTGCGCCGCACATCCGTGACAGGATGAGCGATCTCGTTCGGCGCCACGCAGCCGGGTTCAAGCCGGATCCGTCGGCGATCACCGACACGATCGGCAACGTCGGCCCCGACGACAACCCGATGGAGGCGCTGCAGCGAGCGTTCAACGACCCCGAGGTCCTGCTCGGCGCCGTGCGCTCGCCCGAACAGCGTGCTCTGGCACCCGAGCTCGACGCCGTCGTCGCCGTCATCGTCGGCTACCTCGACTGGGTGGTCGACGCCGTCGCTGCCCGCGTCATCGGCGGCGACGCGCTGTCCATCGCCGAGGCCGCCAGACGTCGCCGGGCCGAGACCTCGACCGAGGACGTGTTCGTCGAACGGCTGCTCGGCATCCGCCTCGGGCTCGACCAGGTGCGCCGCGGCAAGGCGTTCGTGCAGGGCGTCGTCGATCGCGCGGGCGAAGAGGCGCTGGCGCAACTGCTGTCGCGCGACGATGCCGTGCCGACCGCCAACGAGGTCGACGCCCCGGGCCTCTGGCTCGCCCGCCTCGAGCACTGACCGACCGCCGGGATCGGGTCAGCGTTCCCCAAGGAGATCGACGAGCTCTGCGAACGTGTCGAGCGGCGGCGCGTCAGGCAGCGAGAGCAACGAGTCCGGTCCGTTCCACAC
>JACDGA010000190.1 GCA_013815505.1 Acidimicrobiia bacterium | reverse complement strand
GTCCCGGCGTGCCCGAGTTCGGCGAGGGCACGCAGCTCGTCGGTGACGACATCAAGCCGGGCACGTACATCACGCCGGGCACGGACGGCTGCTACTGGGAGCGGCTGTCGGGCCTCGGCGGCTCGACCGAGGAGATCATCGTCAACGACTTCTCCAGCGGCCCGCGGATCGTGTCGATCCTGCCGGGCGACGTGGCGTTCAACTCGTCGCGCTGCGGGCAATGGGTCGCCTTCCGTCCCGGCAACGACCCGGCTCGCTCGTTCGGCCAGGGCGACTTCGCTGTCGGAACGCAGATCCAGCCCGGCGTGTACCGGGCACCGAGTACCACGGGCGACTGCTACTGGGAGCGGTCGAGTTCGTTCGAGCACATCAGCGACGACATCATCGTCAACAGCTTCGGTGACAAGCGACCGACCGTCGAGATCCAACAGGGAGACGTGATGTTCTCGTCGTCGCGCTGCGGCAAGTGGACTCGCGTCTGAGATCCGCTCCGCACTGAGGGTGCCGCACGGGGACGTCCGGCGACCGCTAGACCGTTGAGCATGCGAATGCGATCCCCGTTGCTGGGGCTCGTCGTGATCATCGTGGCGCTCGGCGTCAGCGAGCTGGTGGACGGTCTCTTTGCCGCCGGTCGCTCACCGGTGGTGTCCGTCGCAGAGGCGTTCGTCGACCTCACGCCGGCATGGTTGAAGGACTGGGGGATCCGCACGTTCGGCGCTGCCGACAAGGTGGTACTCGTCGTCGCTGTGGTCGCCGTCGTTGCGATCGTGGCTGTGTGCATCGGCGTGCTTGCGACACGCCGGCTCGGAGTGCCCGCACTCGCAACGACCCTCGCCATCGGCGCCGTCGGCTGCCTGGCCGTGCTGTCACGGCCCGGCGCGTCGGCGGCCAGCACGTTGCCGACGCTCGCCGGCACGGTCGCCGCACTCGCGGTTCTGCGCTGGTACTGGCGCGGACCGGGCGCACTGCGTCACGGCGCCGGCGCCGCGCCGACGCGAGACGCGCCGTTCGACCGACGTTCGTTCGTCACCGGTTCGCTCACGTTCGCAACGATGTCACTCGCAGCCGTCGGCACGGGGCGGACACTGGCGCGACGCTTCGGGGTGGCCGGCGAGCGCAGCGAACTCGTGCTCCCACCGCCCGACGATGCGGCCGGTCCGCTTCCCGGCAGTGTCACCGAACCGGCTGCGCCTGCGCCCGAGCGACCGCCGGGGCCGCTGTCTGGCAGGGACCAGTCCGGCGGGAATGAGTCCACCAGCACCAGCGGTGAGGTTCGCGACGAGCCACCACCCGACACTGCGCCCCCACCCGAAACGGTCCCGGACGAGCTGAACGTCGGGGACAGCGTCCAGGTCGACCTGCCCGGCATGTCCTCGTTCGTGACGAGCAACAAGGACTTCTACCGAATCGACACCGCGATCTCGGTGCCTCAACTCCGCGCTGCCGATTGGAGGCTGCGGGTCCACGGCATGGTCGACCGCGAGCTGACGCTGACGTTCGCCGACCTCCTCGCCCGATCCCAGGTCGAGCGCTACCTCACACTGTCGTGCGTCTCCAACGAGGTCGGCGGCATGCTCGCCGGCAACGCCCTGTGGCAGGGCGCGCTGCTCGGATCGATCCTGGCAGAGGCTGGCGTCCGGGCGGGGGCCGAGCAGCTGGTCAGCCGCAGCATCGACGGATGGACCTGCGGCACGCCGGTCGCCGACGTGATGGACGGACGCGACGCCATGCTCGCCATCCGGATGAACCGGGAAGCTCTGCCGGCGAGCCACGGCTATCCGGTGCGGATGATCGTGCCGGGGCTCTACGGCTACGTCTCGGCCACGAAGTGGGTCGTCGACCTCGAGGTGACGACGTGGGAGGCGTTCGATGCCTACTGGGTACCACGCGGCTACGCGCAGCAGGCTCCGGTCAAGACGGCGTCACGCATCGACGTCCCCCGCAACGGCGCCGTCGTGAAGCCCGGCCGCACCGCCGTCGCGGGCGTGGCGTGGCATCCCCACGTCGGCATCTCGCAGGTCCAGGTGCGAATCGACGGCGGCGACTGGGTCAACGCCCAGCTGGCCGCCGTGCCGAGCCGCGACACGTGGCGCCAGTGGGTCTATCGGTGGGACGCCACACCCGGCGGCCACATCGTTCGCGTGCGGGCGATCGACGGGTCGGGCAGGGTCCAGGACTACCGCGAGGTGGGCGTGCTCCCCGACGGCGCAACGGGCTACCACTCGATCTCGGTCCAAGTCACGCGCTGAGCACCGACCCGGAGCGGGCGACGTCGCCTGAGGTGGACCTTATGGGACGGCTTTCAAACCCTCCCGAACCCCTGCAAACCGTTGTGACACAAGGGTCCCAGAGTCCGCGGCAGACCCGGAAAGTGCGTTCTGCGGCGGTCCGCGAGGCCGGCCGGTCGCTCCGCGGACTCGCTGCGGAACTTGGCATCCATCACCGGACCGTCGCCGCGCACCTCGAGCAGCGAGCGGTACCCCGGCGGGTGAACCGACGGAAGATGTCCGCATGCGACGTCCTGCCGGCGAGGCGAAGCCATGAGGCAGGCGACTCACTCGCGACTATCGCGCGCGCTTTCAGCGTCGACGCTCAAACCGTGCGGCGGGAGCTGCGCCGGCCGGGGTCGAGACGCGCCTTGATCACATGGTTGGTCCGATGACTGGGAACTTCACCGGCAACGTGAAGGGGTACGCCTACCTCACCTTCTTCAGGCGGCAGACGTCGAAGCGCTGCGCGGCTCCGGCGACCACGACCCGGCGGTCGAGGACGCGGTGGCCGACACCCCAGGCCCTTGATGTTCCCCAGCAGATCAGGCCCGACGAGCTGGGGCGTGGTCCTACGCTCGGTCGGATGCCACTCGAGTGGGAGCAGCTCGTCGTCGACTCGTCGGATCCGGAAGCGCTCGGGAGGTGGTGGGCGTCAGCCCTGGGTTGGGTGGTCGTGAACGACGATCCGGACGAGTTCGAGATCCGACCGGCGCAAGACCGGCTGCCAGGCCTGCTGTTCGCTCGAGTGCCGGAGCACAAGGCAGCCAAGAACAGACTCCATCTGGATCTGCGCCCCGACCATCAGCAGACTGAAGTGGTTCGTCTACTCGAGCTGGGCGCCACGTATGCCGATGTCGGGCAAGGCGAAGAATCGTGGACCGTCCTCGCAGATCCGGAGAGCAACGAGTTTTGTGTGCTCAGCTCGCGGCGGCCCTGACCCGGCGATCTTGGATGCCGCCCGTTCGAGCTTGCTTCGGTGGTCTCGGTCGGCGGAAGGCATGGATCCCTGACCAGTTCGGCGGTGCTCAGCGGCCGGGGCGGTGCACGCGCTCCCACGGCCACTCGGCGGCCAGCCAGGTGGCGACGGCGTCGGCGAGCGGGACATCGAGGTCGGCGTGGCTGGCGCGGACCCACGATTGGACTGTGACGTCGGCCTCCGGCGTCTCCGGGGGGTAGAGGTAGACGCACCCGATCACGTCGCTCGTGACCGGCTCGAGGACGGTGAACGTGAAGCCAGTGTGAGCCTCGAAGTCGGCGGCATGGCGGCGGAGGTCGTCGAGGTTCCGGTCGAGCGGCATGCCCTCCGGCGGCGGCCAGTTGCCGTCGGGGAAGCCGGGGGTCGAGCGGACGTGGGCGATGCTCGACGTCCACGCTGCGTGGTCGGCATCGTTGTGCTCCGGGCCAAGCGGCTCCAGCCGGAAGCGGTCAGTGACCAGGGCCGTCGGCGGCTCGAAGTCGGTCGGGACGAACTGCGTCTCCGCCATCGTCCGGACGCTACTGCCGCCGGCATGACGGTCGTCCGGCCCGGCGCTGCGCCAACTCCTGGACGGCGCAGATGTCCGAGACAGCGTCGTCCCGGGACCGACCCAAGCCCCCCGACTCCCGGCGATCTCGGACACTCTGGAGCAGGCAACTTTCCCGGCGTTATCGGCGCGCCCCTGACCGGCACGTATCGGATGCCCGCGACGGCCTCGGTGGCGCGTGACCGGACGTTGTTCTAGGACGCATCCGACGGCGGCAGCTCGGGCCAGCAGCAATTCTGCGGCGCGCGGGTGTTCGGCTCTGGAAGTCTGAGAGTCGTGGGCCCGGACCTCGCGCTTGCGTCCACTTGGCTGATCTCGCGGACGCGATGACCCTTCGCTGGTGGAGCCGGAGCGGCGTCGCCTCTACCGCCGAGGCCGACGGCAGTCCGGTCACAGAAGCGGACGCTGCGGCCGAGGATGCGGTGCTTAGCGCCCTGCGAGAAGCACATCCGGGCGACGGCTTCCTTGGTGAGGAAGTTGGCGAACGGCTTGGCACTACCGGCCGCCGATGGATCGTCGATGGAATCGACGGCACGAGGTTCTTCGCCGCGGGCCTGGCCGAATGGGGCTCCTTGATCGCGCTGGAGAGCGACGCGAGATCGTCCTTGGAGTGACAT
>JACDGA010000189.1 GCA_013815505.1 Acidimicrobiia bacterium | reverse complement strand
CGATCTCGGCTGCGTGCGCAGGCACATCGATCGGGATCGGGTTCGTCCATTCGGTGTCGCCGTCTGCAGGGAGCCGCAACGTTCGCCTGACCGGCCTCTCGGTCGACCCACGCGTGCGCACCACGATCGTCAGATCGACGGCCTTGCCGACGACGGGGCTCGTGAACGCACGGTCGGCCGAGATGACCGTGTCGGACCCCTCGGCGGCGATGCGGATGCGCAGCTCGTGACGCCGTCCGGCGGCGAATCCGTCTCGCCGCTCGCTGCCGGTGTCGTCGCGCACCTCGGCCTGGAGCCGGCGATCAGGTGCAGCCTCGCTGCGAGCCGGTTCCGGCCCGGCGCCGTCGGAATCCAGCGTCAGCCCTCGATCGCGCACGGACGCGACCTCGTCCGCTGCGTCGTCCTTGGGACGCCGGCGCCAGCGGAGCCGCCGGGAACGCGACGGAGCAGGCGGGGGCGCACCGTACGGCGTGGCCTGCGATGGCGCCGACGACACGGCGGCGCTGGGCGGTGACCACGAGGGCGCCGACGCATCGGGCGGTTCGCTGTGCAACATCGCCTGTTCGACAACGAGGATGACGTCGCCGGCGACGGACATGGCGAGTGCGACGTCGAGCGGCAGCCCACGTGCCAGCGTCGCGCCGAGACGCTGCCTGAGATCGGCCCGTCGGTCGTCCGCCAGCGCGATGCCGCCGTAGCCGAGGGCGACCGCGCGGTTCAGCAGGTCGACGGCACTCGCGGACGGTGCGCCCACGACGACCGCGACGGGGGCGAGCACGCTGGCCAGCGCGCGCCCGTCACCGGCGGCGACGACGACCACGTCGGCGCCTGACTCGCCGGCGACGCCGACACGCCGCAACGGCGACCGCCATGCGCGTTGCGTGCCGGTTGCGCCGATCCGGAGGTGCGGCACGACGCGCACACCTTGTGCCGTCGCGCCCGAGAGCCCCGTCGACTCTTCGAGGTTGCCGACCTCGAGGCGCAGGAACGTCGCCGACGACGGTGGCGCCGGCGGGAACGTGCGGACGAAGGCGGTGCCGAGGTTGCGAAGGAGCCCGGCCGCCAGGAGGGCAGGATCCGGTTGCCTCCACCGCACGAACCCGGCACGGGCGTGTCCGGCCGGCCAGCCGCCGCCGCGCCAGAACGAGCTCGTGTCCCGCACCGCCACCAGCCGGGCGGCGATGTCGTCGACGGTGAGGTCGACATGGAGCGCGCCGGCTGCGGCGAGGATCCCGGCGGCGATTTCGGCCCCACCGACCTCCCGCAGTGCCGTCGTCATCGCCGCTCGCTCATCGCTTCCCGGAGGCTGCGCCCCCGCACCCCATCACCGTCCGGCTCACTGGCGTTCGCTCGGCCGGAATGCGCTCGCTTCGCTCGCTCATCGCTCGCTCATTGCCTCGAGATCGCGAAGTGGCGGCAGGGGGAGCAGCGGGTAGTCGAGGAGCACGTGCGTGTTCGCCATCGTCAGCGCATACGCGTGGCGGAGGAGCCGGGCGGCGCGATCGGCGGGGATCTTCGAGAGGGCCGTCTTGACGCTGCGGCTGGCTTGTGCCTCGGCCTGCCACTCGTCGTCGGTCAGCTCGGCGAGATGAGCGAGGGCTGCCCGCGCGCGTTGCGCCAGCTCATCGCCGCCACGCTCGAACTGGTGCGCCAGCTCGGTGGGCGAGCGATCGATCTGCACGGTCGTCCCGACGATGCCGTCGTCCTGTGCGGCGGCAGTGCGGAACCGCAGGTCGAGCAGCCGGCGTCGCACGGCCGTGCTCTGGTCGTAGAGCACGTCCTTCACGGCGAGCAGCTCGGTGAGCTCGCCGACGACCGGAATGTCGACACTGCGCCTCGAACGCACTCCCTGCGCCGCCGACGAGTTGACGACGATCACCTCGTCGACGTCGTGCGGGGCGGGGTCGGGCACCCTTCCCTCCTTGCGTCGCGCCGCCAGACGCAGCGGCCACTCCGTCGCCATGTTGTCGTAGACGCCGCCATCGGTGAGCAACATCCGCGGCACCGCATCGGGCCGCTCGAAGCCGAGATCGGCCGTCGCCAGCCGCCGGGAGTGGAATGCGCCCGGGAGGTTGGCCGACGACTGCACGGCGCGAGCGAGCCGCAGCGAACCGGGACGGCCCCATCCGAGACGGTACGAGTGCAGGAACCGGCCCGAGAAGTAGACGGCCTCTGCGGTCTGCAGGTCGGCGGCACAGATCACGTGATCGACGCCGGCGTGGATCGAGTCGAGCCGTGCGCCGCGATAGATGGAACGGTCGAACGAGCGCTCCGCAACCCAGCCTCGCTTGCGGAGCCACCACCCCAGCGCCACGATCGCCACCGCCCACACGGCGAACGGCCAGTACCCCTCGAGCGGGAAGCAGGCGACGGTCGCGGCAACCAGGATCAGCACCGCGACGGCGAGGTAGGCATACGTCCACGGCGCAGCGAACACGCTCCCGCCCGTCGAACACGCCCGCACCAGTGGTCGCACGTCCTCGCGCAGCTGCCCGGGGGACACCGTTCGCACGTCACTCGTCATCGCTACGGCACCGTTGGTCATCGACCCGCCGGAGACCGACGAGATGCACGCGATCTCCGGACCCTTGCCGGCGTCGACGAGGTAGAGCAGCGCACCGAGACCGAACAGGGCGGCACGATGGCCGCCACCCGACATCGCCAGCCCGATGTGCTGGCCCGACGATTCGCCCATCGTCTCCCCTTCTCGCCACGCTCGCCCGCGCGGACCGTCTGGCGCATGACGCTACTCGCCCCCACAGAGCACCGGCGACGGCGAACGGATACGTTCGATCGATGGCGCTCGACAACGAACTCGTCAACCGGATCACGTGGAAGATCCCCAACGCGCTCGCGCTGGTTGGGTCACGTGCCGGCGACGAGTGGAACGCGATGACGACGAGTTGGATCACGCAAGTGTCGATGCAGCCGGTGTTGATCGCGGTCGCCGTCGACAACGACGCAGTGACGCACCGCCTGATCGGCGACGGCGGGGCTTTCTCGCTCAATTTGTGGTCGAGCGAGGACACGAAGCCATTCGTCAAGTTCTCCAAACCGGCGACGCTCGCCGTCGACGGGGACACGACGACACTCAACGATCGGGTCGTGCGTGAGGGGACGACCGGCGTGCCGGTGTTCACCGAGGCACTCGCCTGGCTCGAGTGCGAGGTACGCCACTCCCACGACTACGGCACGCACACTCTGTTCGTGGGTGAGCCCGTTGACGGCGGCGTCAACGACGACGAGCCGCGTGCGGCGGCGATGAGCGACACGCGGATGAAGTACGGCGGCGCGAAGCGGCGCTGAGCTCCGATAACGGATCGGGCGCGATCTGCGCCCTATGTCCGCCCGATCGGTGGCGGCGCAGCCGGGGGGCCGCCGCGCCGCCGCCGATCCTCCCGACGCTCCCGCCGAGCGTCAGATCGCGGTTCGAGAGACTGGCGCTACTCGATGCGCAGACCAGAGATGGCCCGAGCGATGACAAGCTGCTGGATCTCGCTCGTGCCCTCGAAGATGGTAAAGATCTTGGCGTCCCGGTGCCAACGCTCGACCGGGTACTCGCGTGTGTATCCGTAGCCGCCGAGGATCTGGATTGCATCCTCGGTGACGCTCACTGCGACCTCGCTCGCCTTGTACTTCGACATCGATCCCTCGGCGTTCACGTAGCCGCCGTTGTTGGCCAGCCACGCCGCACGGTGGATCAGCAGGCGGGCTGCGTCGATCTCGGTCGCCATGTTGGCGAGCTTGAAGGCGATCGCCTGATTCATGATGATCGCCTTCCCGAACGCGGTGCGCTCCTTGGCGTAGGCGAGCGCGTACTCGTAGGCGGCCCTGGCGACACCGATCGCCTGCGCACCGACGGTGGGACGAGTGGCCTCGAACGTCCGCATCGCCGGCTGGACACCGCTCGCCGTACCCTCCTTCGCCCGCGCGATCTTGGCGTCGAGCTTCTCGCGCCCGCCGAGGAGACAGCTGCCGGGCACCCGCACGTCGTCGAACACGACCTCCGCCGTGTGCGAGGCCCGGATGCCGTGCTTCTGGTACTTCTGGCCCTGGCTGACGCCGGCCGTGCCGGGCGGAACGACGAAGCTCGCCTGACCCTTCGCGCCGAGCGACGGATCGACGGCGGCGACCACCACGTGCACGTCGGCGATGCCACCGTTCGTGATCCACGCCTTCGTGCCGTTGATCACCCACTCGTCCTTTGCATTGGAGTACACGGCCTTCGTTCGCAGGCTGGAGACATCCGAACCGGCGTCGGGCTCGCTGACACAGAACGCCCCGAGCGCGACCTTGTCCGGCGTGCCGTAGCACTGCGGCACCCACTCCATCACCTGTTCGGGCGTGCCGTTTCCGGAGATGCCGGCTGCGGCGAGCCCCGATCCCATGATCGCGAGGCCGATGCCGGCGTC
>JACDGA010000188.1 GCA_013815505.1 Acidimicrobiia bacterium | reverse complement strand
GACCGGCATCGCGGTGCCCGCCGACTGGCACGGAGAGTGCGTCGCCGGCGAACTGTTCCCCGTCACGACGTGCAACGACAAGCTGATCGGTGCCCGCTACTACCTGAAGGGGTTCGGCCGCAAGAACATCGCCACCACCGAGTACCACTCTGCCCGTGACGGTGACGGCCACGGGTCGCATACCGCATCCACCGCCGCAGGCAACAACGACACGACCGTCCGCATCGATGGCAAGCTGATCGGCAAGGGCTCTGGCATGGCGCCGGGTGCCAAGGTGGCGGCTTACAAGGTGTGCTGGACGGGGCGTCCCGGCGCCGGCGACGGCTGCTTCAGCTCCGACAGCGTGGCGGCGATCAACGACGCCGTGCTCGACGGGGTCGACGTGCTCAACTACTCGATCGGCGGCGGCTCCGAGTCGTCCGCTCTCGACCCCGTCGCGATGGCCTTCCGAGGCGCCTCGAACGCCGGGGTATACGTGGCCAACTCGGCCGGCAACAGCGGTCCCGGCGAGAGCACGCTCGACCACCCGGCCCCTTGGGTGACGACCGTCGCCGCAGCGACGTTTCGGCGAGCGTTCCAGGCCGTCGAGCTCGGCAACGGAGCGCGCTACGTCGGCGCCTCCACGACACCATCGCTGCCAACGCCGACGAGACTGGTCACGTCGGTGAGCGTGAAGCTCGCCGGCGCGTCTGCCAGCAACGCCGCGCTCTGCGTGCCCGGAACGCTCGACCCCGCCAAGGCGACCGGCCAGGTGGTGCAGTGCGACCGCGGCGTCATCGCCCGGATCGACAAGAGCTTCGAGGTCAAGCGCGCCGGCGGCGTCGGCATGGTGCTGACCAACACCTCGGCCAACTCGCTCAACGGCGACTACCACCCGATCCCGTCGGTGCACGTCGACCATGTGGCGCGCACGGCGATCAAGAATTACATCACGGCCGCCGGCGCATCGGCGACGGCCAAGATCGTGCCGCTCACCGCAGCCGAGCTGGCGACGGCACCCCAGGTTCCCGAGATCGCCGAGTTCTCATCGCGCGGACCGTCGACCACGACGGACGGAGACATCCTCAAGCCCGACATTGCCGCACCGGGTGTCGACGTGGTCGCCGCTGTGGCGCCGCCGTTCAACCACGGCCGCAAGTGGGACTTCCTGTCCGGAACGTCGATGTCCTCGCCGCACATGGCCGGCATCGGCGCGCTGATGAAGGCGAAGTACCCGACCTGGCTGCCGTCGGAGATCAAGTCGGCGCTGATGACGAGCGCCACAGACACCGTGTCCAGCGCCGACGACCCGTTTGCGCAGGGGGCCGGCTTCGTGAACCCGAATGGTGCCGCCGATCCCGGCCTGGTTTATCCCACCACGCCGAACGAGTATCGCCAGTACCTGGTCGGCCTCGGCGTGCGATTCTCCCCGCCGTTCGACACGCTGACGCCGGTCAGCGCCTCGAACCTGAATCAGGCCTCGATCGCTGTCGGCAAGCTCGCCGGCGTCGAGACCGTCACCCGACGGGTGAAGAACGTCGGTTCGGCAGCGACCACCTACACGGCCTCGGCCAGCGTCCCAGGTTTCGACGTGCTCGTCACGCCGAGCGCGTTCACACTGGCGCCGGGCGCCGAGCAGACGTTCACGGTGCGCTTTACGCGCACCGACGCTCCCTTGGGTGACTGGGCCATCGGCGCGCTCACCTGGTCCGGCGGTGGCCACAGCGTTCGCAGCCCGATCGCACTGCAGCCCGTCGCGGTCAGCGCTCCGACCGAGGTGCACGGTGAAGGTGCCAGCGGTTCCAAGGAATTCCAGGTCACACCGGGCTTCACTGGGTCGATGGACATCTCGGTGTCCGGGCTCGTCGGGGTGACGCCGGTGAGCGACAGCGTCGTGACCGGGGAGTTCGACATCAACAACCCGGTCGCTGATGCCGACACGAAGCACTACACGGTGGCAGTGCCAGCCGGCACGAAGGCGGCGAGGTTCTCGCTCGACTCCGCCGACGACTCGGCTGACCTCGACCTGTTCGTCTACCGCGAGGGTGAGTTCGTCGACCTCTCGGCGTCGGGCGCCGCAGATGAGCAGATCACCTTGCTGGCGCCGGACGCGGGTACGTACGACGTGTACGTGAACGGCTTCGCAACGCCTGGTGGCTCGACCAGCTACGGACTCGCCAACTTCGTGGTCGGTCCCGCCGATCTCGGCAACGCGTCCGTGTCACCGGATCCGGCCGCCGTCACCACCGGTGTGCCGGTCACGCTGACCGCCAGCTGGACTGGCCTCGATGTCACCAAGCGTTGGCTCGGCGTGATCTCGTACAGCGGTGCCGACGCCGTGACGCTGCTGTCGGTCGGCTAGGCGAAACAGTCGGAGGTTCTGGGCCCGGCGGCGTTGTTGCCGGGCCCAGAACCTCACGCTCAGCTCCGGCAGAGGATGGTCGCAACGGCCCCGCCGCCGAGGCGCCGGATGAAGCACAGCGGTGCGGCCACAGCTCGCCGCGCCCCACGGCCCGCTGATGGCAAGGTCCTGGACAGCGAGACGGGTGTCGCGCGGTCGACCGACGGGCGAACCGGGCTGATCCGGGCTGATCCGGGCTGATCCGGGCCCCTGCTAGCATGACTGCGCTGGTCAACCGGACACCCTGGTTGACGTGAATGGGGAGGTCGAAACATGCGTCGACTTGTCGCGTTGGTTGGCCTGGTGATGGCGTCAGTCGCCGTAGGAAGCGCAGTGAGCGCGCCCGCATCAGCGACACCGTTCGTGAAGGGCACCGTCGAGCAGTACCTCGTCGTGTACCAGAATGGCGGGGCGTCGAGCGCCCGAGCAGCGATCAAGGCGGCTGGTGGCACGATCGTCAAGGAGCGCAGCATCGGCGTGGCCACGGTGAGAACGCGCAACGCGTCGTTCCAGAAGGCACTCGTCGGCAAGAGGGGCATCGTCGGTGCCGCCCGCGATGGCGTGATCGGTTCGGCGCGTCGACCGTCGGCGGCGAAGAAGCGAGATGCGATCGAGAAGGAAGGCCGCACCGACCCGGTCATCAACAGCCGTCCACCATCGGGCAGCAACTCGTCGAAGTCGCACCCGTTCGAGGAGCCGTTCGCCGACCGGCAATGGGACATGCGCATGATCGGCGCCACGCCTGAAGGCTCGTACTCCGCCCAGCAGGGTAGCAAGCAGGTACTGGTCGGCGTGATCGACACGGGCGTCGACGGCAACCATCCGGACATCAAGCCGAACTTCGACTTCACCAGGAGCCGCAACTTCACAACGGACATCCCACTCATCGACGGGGAGTGCGCGAGCGACCCTGATGGCTCATGCACCGACCCGGCGTACGTCGACGAGGACGGTCACGGCACACACGTTGCCAGCACGATCGCCTCGCCGATCAACGACTTGGGCATCGCCGGTGTGGCGCCGAACGTCACGCTCGTGAACGTCCGTGCCGGTCAGGACTCCGGCTACTTCTTCCTGCAGCCGTCCGTCGATGCGCTGATGTACGCCGGCGACATCGGCATCGATGTCGTCAACATGTCCTTCTACATCGATCCCTGGCTGTACAACTGCCCGGCCGGCTCGCCGGCGATGACGTGGGTCGACCCCGATGACCCGAGCAAGGGCATGAAGCCGGCGGACTCCCCAGAGGAGCGGGCCGAGCAGCAGGCGATCATCACCGCGACCCAGCGGGCGTTGCAGTACGCCTGGGACAGCGGCGTGACCCTCGTCGGCGCTGCCGGCAACAGTCACATCGACCTCGGCGCTGACCCAAAGGTCGACGAATCCAGCCCCGACTACCCGCCGGGCACCGAGCACCACCGCATCGTCAGCAACGCCTGCCTCGACCTGCCGACAGAGGGCGTGCACGTCATCTCGGTCACCTCGGTGGGGCCGTCCGGTCGCAAGGCCGACTACTCCAACTACGGACTCGAGCAGGCTGCGGTCGCTGCTCCCGGCGGTTGGTTCCGCGACGGCCTCGGCACGAAGTACTACCGGAGTCCCGAAAACATGGTGCTCGCCGCCTACCCGGCGGGCGTTGCCCGTGCCAACGGCGAGATCACGAAGGGCGGCGGCGTGCCCAACAACCCGTTCGTACTGAGGGACTGCGCCCAAGCCGGTGGGCCGTGCGCCTACTACCAGTACATCCAGGGCACGTCAATGGCGGCTCCGCACACCACGGGTGTCATCGCCCTGATCGTCAGCGAGTTCGGGACACCCGACGCCGTCAACGGAGGCCTCACCATGTCGCCTGCGGCAGCGGAGTCTCGCCTGTACGACTCGGCCGTGCCGCACGCCTGCCCGCCCGGCGGCGTGCAGTCCTACACCGACGTCGACAGAGATGAGTCGTTCACGGCGAGGTGCGAGGGGACAACCGCGTTCAACGGCTTCTACGGTCACGGCATCGTCAACGCGCTGAACGCCGTGAGCTGAAC
>JACDGA010000187.1 GCA_013815505.1 Acidimicrobiia bacterium | reverse complement strand
TGCGCACAGCACGATGCTCGTGAGTCGTGACGGCCAGAGCGGGTCGTCGGACGGTTCGACCTCGGCGATCCACGCGCTGGCGACGACGAACACCGCCCCGGACACGGCGCCGAGCAGCAGGCGGGCGACGAAGAGGACGGCGAGGTGTTCGGCGCCGACGAAGAACAGCGCGGAGGCGAGCGCCGAGGCCACGAGCCCTGGCACCATCACCGCGCGGCGTCCGAGCACGTCGGATGCCGGGCCTGCCCACAGCAACATCGGCAGCAGCCCGAGCGGATAGACGGCGAACAGCGCGGTCACGGTCCACGCCGAGAGCCCGAGCGACTCCTGGTAGAGCAGCAGCAGCGGCGTCGACACATTCGTGCCGAGCGCCACGGCGAAGAGCGCGAACGCCAGCGCGGCCCGCGGGTGGCGGGCGACTCGGCGAGGTGATGTGCGAACGCTCAGACTCGCGACACTACGTTCCCCCGCAACCGGTCTTTGCACAGAATCTATGCAGGGTTTCTTTGCAGCGATAGCGTGCGGTCATGCCCGCCGACCGCCGCATCCTCCATCCCGACGCACGCCAGCTGCGAGTCCTCGCCCATCCGCTCCGCTCGCGGCTGCTCGGCGCACTGCGCTTCCACGGGCCGGCGACGGCGACGCAGTTGGCGGCGCGCCTCGGTACGAACAGCGGAGCGACGAGCTACCACCTCCGCCAGCTCGCCGACACAGGACTCGTGGAGGACGACCCCTCGTTGTCGACGGGACGCGATCGTGCGTGGCGGTCGGTCCACGACAGCACGTCGTGGCGCTCGACCGAGTACGACCACGACCCGGACGCCAAGGCCGCCGACGAGTGGATCGCTCGACACCTCGCCGGGCGCAGCGCGCAATGGCTCGACGACTGGCTGGAGGCGCGCCACGAGTGGCCCGCCGAGTGGCGTGACGCCGCCGACCAGTCCGACTACCACCTCACGGTGACGGCCGAGCGGCTCCGTGCGCTGATGGCCGACCTCCACGAAGTGCTCGGCCGCTACCTCGACGACGAGAATCCGTCGGCGCCTGCAGCAGAGCGGGTGACGGTGCTGCTGCAAGCGTTCCCCTCGCCGGAACGACGGACGTGAGTGGGCTGGCGTCGATCCGCCGGCGCTTCCACGTCCTGCTCGCGCTGAGGTTCGTCCCGACCGGCCTGTCGGTGACCGTGTTCGTGCTGCTGATGCGCGACCGCGGACTCTCGCTCGCCGAGATCGGCGTCGGCACGGCGGCGCAGGGCATCGTCATGCTCTTCCTCGAGCTCCCGAGCGGTGGGCTGGCCGACGCACTGGGGCGCAAGCCCGTGCTGCTCCTCGCCGGCGGCGTCTGGCTGGCCGCGTCGGCACTCGTTCTCGCTGCAGGGAACGTTGCGCTGCTCGCCGTGGCCTTCTCTCTGCAGGGCGTCTTCCGTGCGCTCGACAGCGGACCGCTGCAGGCGTGGTTCGTCGACGAGGCGTTCCTCGATGATCCCGGCGTCGAGGTCGAGCGCGAACTCGCCCGGTCCGACGTCGTGATCTGCGCAGCGATCGGAGTCGGGGCGATCGCCGGGAGCGTGATCGTCCGCAGCAACGGGTGGTTCGGTCTCGACCCGCTCGTCGCCCCGTTGGTGCTCGGCATGCTGATCCAGGTCGTGGGACTCGTCGCGGTGGGCGCGCTCATGCACGAGCGACGACCGTCGGCGGGTGTCCGAGCCATGCGGGCGAGCGTCGCCGCAGTCCCTCACGTCGTGCGCGACGGCGTCCGGCTCATCCGGGCGAGCCGGCTGCTGACGGCGCTCGTCGTCGCCGAGCTGCTGTGGGGCTTCGGGATGGTCGCCTTCGAGGTCTTCTTCCCGGCTCGCCTCGCCGAGGTCAGTGGCGGCACCGACGACGCAGCCGGGCTCGTCGGCGTCTCGGTCGCTGCCGCGTGGGTGCTCTCCGCGCTCGGCGCGGCCGTGGCGCCGATGCTCGTGCGTCGCGTCGGCGCGGGCTGGGCGGCGTGCTCGCTGCGGCTCGCCCACGGCGGGTCGGTCGCTGCGATGGGCATCGCCGCCGGTCCCGTCGGCCTGGTCGTCGCCTACCTCGCCAACTACTCGGCGCACGGGGCGACGGCGCCGGTGCACTACGGCATGGTCCATCGCGCCGTCGACAGCGGTGTCCGTGCCACCGTCGTGTCGGCGAACTCGCTCGCCTCGCAGTTCGGTGGCGCGGTCAGCGGGATCGCGCTCGGCGTGCTGGCAGACAGGACGTCGATCTCGACGGCGATGATCGTCGCCGCCGTGGTGCTCGCCGCCGCTGCGCCGCTGTACCTCGTCGGCAGCGGTTCTCTCGAACCCGGCGGCGTCACCGAGGTCGTCGATCCAACGGCGGCCTCCGGCGTCGGCGGCCAGCTCGCCCGGCGTGTCGGCGACTGAGCCTCGACCGGCAGCGTCAGCCTCGGCGTCATCCACCCGCACGCCGGCCAACGCCGTCAGCGGCAGACGTCAGTGACCAGCACGCCCGACGACGGCGTCGAGCTCGACCTCGACCTTCCAACGCGGGTCGAGCAGCGTGGCGACGACGAGCATCGTCGACGCCGGGCGGATGTCGGCGAAGATCTCGCCGTGCGCCTGCGCCGCTGCCGCCTCGACGTCGACCGACGTGAGGTAGGTGCGTGTCCTGATCGCGTCGGCGGGCGCTCCGCCGAGCTCGCGCAGCGCGGCGAGCACGATCTCCCAGCAGCGGCGTGCCTGGATCAGCGGGTCAGGGTCGACCTCGCCGTCGGGCCAGATCGGCGCCGTCCCGGCGATCGCGATCTGATCCCCCACTCGCACCCCACGTGAGAACCCGACCGACGCCTCGAACGGCGACCCCGACGACACCCGCTGCTCGTCCCGCTGTTCCACCGCCGAGACGCTACCGACGAGCCGCTCGAGGACGTCCGCCCCACCACCGTCTGGGCGGGATTCCTCCCATCTCACGGTCTGGGAGGGATCTCTTCCACCTGTTGGAAGGGATCCCGCCCAGACGGGGCGGGCGGCGGAGAGGACTTTCGCCGACAGATCCGAAGTGGTCATGATGTGTCCACTTCAGGTGTCACGATGACGGCAGCGGTCGATCGAGTGGCGGTCGGCCGGCGGATGGAGAGGAATTGCCGTGGATTGGAAACTCGAGGTCGTGTTCGTGCCGGTCAGTGATGTCGATCGGGCGAAGGCGTTCTATGTCGACCAGGTCGGATTCAACGCCGACCACGATCAGCAGGTGAACGACGAGCTGCGATTCGTGCAGCTCACTCCCCCGGGCTCCGCCTGCTCGATCTGCATCGGCACCGGACTGATCGACAACGACTCCGGCCCGATCGAGAACCTGATGGCCGTCGTCGCCGATGCCGACGCCGCCCTCGCCGAGCTGGTCGAACGCGGCGTCGAGGCGAGCGGTGTCGACGAACAGGAATGGGGTCGCTTCGTCTACTTCAAGGATCCCGACGGCAACGGCTGGAGCCTCCAGCAGCTCCCCGACTGGTCGGCCAACGCCTGACCCCACCGGTGTCCGCATCGTCTGGGCGGGATCGCTTCCACTTGCTGGAAGCAATCCCGCCCAGACCGTGAATTGGGAGGAATCCCGCCCAGACGGTGGTGGGGCGGACGACTTGGAGGGTCGGCGGAGGGGGTGCTCGGGTCAGGTCGTGCCGGGGTCGACCCAGTCGATCCCGGTGAGCGTTGTCACACGGTCGGTGCGGTTGAGGTCGGGCGAATAGATCCACGTGCGCAACGTGCCGGTCGCGGCGTTGACCGAGACGACTCGCACCGGGTTGTCGGGCGCGTGCAGCGTCTGCAGGAACGAGTGCACCGTGTTGCCCTGCGTACCCCTGTCAGTGCGCATCGCGACCGTGCCGACGTGGCCCGAGAACACGAGCCGGATGTTGGCGTAGCGCTTGACGAGGTTGTCGAACAGGTACTGCGCCGTCGACGTGCCGTACCCGCCGTTGCCCTGCTGGATCGAGCCGTCGGAGTTGAGGTAGCTGTGGGTCTGGACGATGACGTTGTAGTCGCGGTGGGCGGCGACCACCGACCGAGCCCACGAGATCGCCTCGTAGCGCGGCCACAGCTCGAGCGTCAGCAGCATCCACTTCTTTCCGCCGGCGTTGAACGTGGAGTAGACGTTGTCGAGCTTGCCAGTCTCGAACGCCCCGGCGAGTCCGCCGTAGCGGTACTCCTGGAAGTTCTGGTTGAACTCCTCGGTCCGGCGCAGCAGCAGCGGGCTGGAACACTGCAACCCGAACCGTTCCAGGCACTCGGGGTCGGACACGTAGGTACTTCCGCCGCGGCCGACGACTCGTGTGTCGTGACTGCCGAGCGTGTAGGCGTACGGGATGCCGGCCGCCTCGAGCCGCGCGGTCCCGCGCACCGCCACGTCGAACTGGGACTGCTCGAGCCAACCCCAATTG
>JACDGA010000186.1 GCA_013815505.1 Acidimicrobiia bacterium | reverse complement strand
GCACAACACGCTCGATCTCCTCGCAGGGCGCTATCCGAGCGAGGAGTTCTCCGAACTCCGGCCGCGCATCGTGTGGGACAGGGCTACCGGCATGTTGCGTGCGCGGGCAGGCAGCCGACGGCTCGCCGTCACGAGCGGCGGCACGATCCCCGACCGCGGCCTGTTCGGGGTGTTCCTTCCCGACGGCGCAAGGGTGGGCGAGCTCGACGAAGAGATGGTGTACGAGAGCCGTGTCGGCGAGACGTTCCTGCTCGGCGCGTCCACGTGGCGCATCGAGGACATCTCGTTCGAGCGCGTCACCGTCACGCCGGCGCCCGGTCTCCCCGGCAAGATGCCGTTCTGGCACGGTGATCGTCCCGGTCGGCCGCTCGAGCTCGGTCGCTCGGTCGGCGCCGCCGTGCGCGAGCTGAGGTCACTGCCGTCGGGTGAGGCGCTCGATCGCCTCGCCGACCACTACCGCCTCGACGACATGGCAGCGGCCAACCTGCTCGCCTACCTCGACGAGCAGGCAGAGGCCACCGGCGTCGTGCCCGACGACCGCACCATCGTCGTCGAGCGCTTCCGCGACGAGATCGGCGACTGGCGGGTGTGCGTGCTCAGCCCGTTCGGCACGCCCGTGCACGCGCCGTGGGCGATGGCCATCGAACAGCGCCTCAGCGACCACTTCGGGGTGCCCGTCGAGACCATGTGGGGCGACGACGGCATCGTCATCCGGTTGCCCGAGTCAGCCGACGAGCTGCCGCCAGACGCCGTCGTGTTCGAGGCCGAGGACGCCGACGAGCTGGTCGTGTCGGCGCTGCCCCGCACCGCCCTGTTCGCGTCGCGGTTCCGCGAATGCGCCGGGCGGGCGCTGCTGCTGCCACGCCGTCGCCCCGATCGCCGGACGCCGCTGTGGCAGCAACGTCAGCGTGCCGCCGACCTCCTCGCCGTCGCCGCCAAATACCCGAGCTTCCCGATCCTGCTGGAGACGTCGCGCGAGTGTCTGCAGGAGGTGTTCGACCTCCCGGCGCTGCGTGAGGTGCTCGGCGACATCCGGTCTCGTGCGGTGCGCGTCGTCAACGTCGACACGGGGTCGGCCAGCCCCATGGCGCGCAGCCTGCTGTTCAACTGGATCGCAACCTACATGTACGAAGGTGACGCGCCGCTCGCCGAGCGCCGTGCGGCGGCGCTCGCGCTCGATCGCGATCTGCTGCGCGAGTTGCTCGGAGCCGAGGAGCTGCGCGAGTTGCTCGACGCCGATGTACTCGCCGACGTCGAGCTCGAGCTGCAGCGTCTCGCCGACGGGCGCAGGGCACGATCGGCCGACGAGTTGCACGACGTGCTGCGCGAGGTCGGCGATCTCACCGCCACTGAGGTCTCGCTGCGTTGCGAGGGCGACGGTGAGCCGTGGATCGGCGAGCTCGTCGCCGCCCGACGTGCCGTCGAAGTGGGTGTCGGCGAGGACGAGCGCGCAGAGATGCGCTTCGTCGCCGTCGAGGACGCCGCCTGGTACCGCGACGCGCTCGGTTGCGCGCTGCCGGCCGGACTGCCCCAGGTGCTCACCGAACCCGTCGCCCGGCCGCTCGAGCGGCTCGTGGGGCGGTACGCGAGGTCGCACGGCCCGTTCACGGTCGCCGAGGTCGCGCGCCGGCTCGGCGCCCCGCCCGAGCGCATCGCCGGCGCCGTGGCGGCACTCGTCGACGAGGACCGCCTCGTCGAAGGCGAGTTCCGCCCCGGAGGGGTCAGCCGCGAGATCTGCGACTCCGACGTGCTGCGCCGGCTCAGGCGCCGCTCGCTCGCCGCGCTGCGGCGCGAGGTCGAGCCCGTCGAACCCGAGGTCGTCGGTCGCTTCTTGCCCGTGTGGCATGGCATCGCGAGCGGGCGTCGCGGCCTCGAAGCGCTCGTGGAGACACTCGGGCAGCTGGCCGGTGCCGCCGTCGTCGCCTCGACGCTCGAGCCCGACGTGCTGGCCATCCGCGTCGACTCGTACCGCGCCACCATGCTCGACGAGCTGTGTACCGGCGGCGACGTCGTGTGGATCGGTGCCGGGTCGATCGGTGCCCGCGACGGACGGGTGCGACTGTGCTTCGTCGATCAGCTGCCGTCACTGGCGCCGCTGTGGGACGAGCTGTCCGCACCCGACGGCACGTTGCACGACGCCGTGCGACAACACCTTGGCGTCAACGGAGCGAGCTTCTGGGGTTCGCTCCGGTCGTGCCCGCCGTCGGGCACCACCGACGAGGAGCTGCTCGTCGCACTGTGGGATCTCGTCTGGGCGGGCGAGGTCACGAACGACTCGCTGGCGCCACTGCGAGCGGTGATCGCCGCCGGCCTGGCGCGTCGTCGCCAGCCGTCGCGCCCTCGGCCCGGCCGGCTGCGCAGCATCGGACCGCCGGCGGGTGCGGGTCGGTGGAGCCTCGTCGCGCCGCTGCTCGAACCGCGTCCGTCCGACACGGCGGTGGCGCATGCGACGGCTGTGCAGCTCGCCGAGCGACACGGGGTCGTCACCCGTGAGGCAGTGTTGTCCGAGGGGCTGCGCGGGGGCTACAGCGCGGTCTACCCCGTGCTGCGCGTGCTCGAAGAGCGCGGCCAGTTGCGACGCGGGTACTTCGTCGCCGGGCTCGGCGCGGCCCAGTTCGCGCTGCCGGGGGCGGTCGATCGGTTGCGCAGCACGGGCCGCGACGATGCCAGGGGAGCCGATGCGGTGGTGCTCGCCAGCACCGACCCGGCACAGCCCTACGGCGCTGTGCTGCCGTGGCCGGAGACGCCGGGCCGCCCGGCGCGCACGGCGAGCAGCGTCGTCGTGCTGCGGGGCGGGTTGCCCCTCGTGTGGTACGACCGGCGTAGCTTCCACCTCGTGACGTTCCCCGAGACCCGCAGCGACCACGCGTGGGCGAGTGCCCTCGCCACGCTCGTCGACGCCCGGGCGAAGCGCGTCGAGATCCGCAAGGTCGACGGCGAGCCGGTCGATCGCGACATCGCCGAGATCCTCGAGGCGAGCGGCTACGTCGCCGGGTACCGCGGTCATGCCGTCCGCTGACCCGGTGGATGATCCGATCCGCGAGCGCAGGGCGCGCATCGCCCACTGGACCCTGCTCGCCAACCGCATCGGCTACCTCGTGCTGGCGCTGGCCGTCGCGTTGTTCTTCATCGCGCTGGCGGTGGGTTTCAACGCGGCCATGGCGACCGCCGTCATCGTCGCGCTCGTCGTCGCGTTCGTGCTGCTGGCACCGTCGATCGTGCTCGGATACGCCGTGAAAGCTGCCGAACGGGACGATCGCGAACTCGGCTTCTGACCGTTACTGTTCGGTAACGATGTCGACCCGACTCCCCGCACCGGCACGCCGCGAGCAGATCCTCGCCGTTGCAGTCGAGGTGTTCTCCGTCGACGGCTACCACAACACCTCGATGAACGAGGTGGCGGAGGCAGCCGGTGTGACGAAGCCGGTGCTGTACCAGCACTTCGACTCCAAGCGCGAGCTGTACCGGGCGCTGCTCGACGAGGTCGGCGAACGTCTGTTGACGGCGATCACCGAGGCCACGGCGACGGTGACCGACGGCAAGAGCCGCACGGAAGCGGGGTTTCTCGGGTACTTCCGCTGGGTCGCTGAAGATCACGCCTCGTTCCGCCTCCTGTTCGGTGGCGGCGCCCGGCGAGACGACGAGTTCTCGGCTGCCGTGCGCCGTGTGACGGCTGCCGCCGCCGGCGCGATCGCGCCACTCATCGAGGTCGAGATCGACGAGGAGCGCAAGCTGATGCTGGCGCACGCGCTCGTCGGGCTCGCCGAGGGGGCGAGCCGGATGCTCGTCGACCACGGCGAGGTGTTCGATCCCGATGAGGTCGCGTCCGCCGTCTCGGGCCTTGCCTGGGCCGGCCTGCGCGCCGTCCAGCGCGACGCGTGACCAGCGTGGACCTGGCAGCCGGCACCACCCTTGACGACGGCTTCCGTGCCGCCGTCAAGCTGAGCGACGTGGTGGCCGTGATCGGCGGGTTCCCCGTGCTCGCCGGCGTCGACCTGCGCGTCGAGCGAGGCGAGATCGTCCTGTTCCACGGCCCCAACGGCGCCGGCAAGACGTCGTTGCTGCGCCTCTGCGCCGGCCTCCTACCGCTGGAACGCGGCACGGGCACGATCCTCGGGATGGACGTCGTCGACCACCGCGACGAACTGCGCCGTCGCGTCGGTCTCGTCGCCCACGCCAACGGGCTGTACCAGGACTTGACGGTCGCCGAGAACGTGCGCTTCTGGGCGTCGATGGTCGACGCCGACGCGACCGAGGTCGACGTTGCGCTCGATCGCATGGGTCTGCGCGGGCGATTGGCGGACGCACCGATCGCGCGCTGCTCGGCGGGTCAGCGGCGCCGGACGGCGTTGGCGTGTCTCGTGGTGCGCCGCGCCGAGCTCTGGCTCCTCGACGAGCCGCATGCCGCGCTCGATGCGGCT
>JACDGA010000185.1 GCA_013815505.1 Acidimicrobiia bacterium | reverse complement strand
CGCCATGGCTGATCGGTTGCGGCGTCGCCGCCCGGGAGCGGAACCGGCGCGAGGTGGCCGACGCGCTCGAAGCTGGCGAGGTCGGCCACGAGGATCTCACCGCCCCATGCCGTGCCGTCGGCGCCGTAACCCATCCCGTCGAAGGCGACGCCGATCACCGGCCCCTCGTGGCCGTTGTCGGCAAGGCAGGAGGCGATGTGCGCGTGGTGGTGCTGCACGGCGACCGACTCGACACCGAGCTCCTCGGCGAGGTCGAGCGCGTACGACGTCGACAGGTAGTCGGGATGCAGGTCGTGGGCGATCACGGCCGGCGCGATCTCGAACAGTCGCCCGACATGCTCGATCGCCTCACGGAACGAGCGGTACGCCTCGTGGTTCTTGAGGTCGCCGAGATGCTGGGACACGAACACGTGGCGGTCGCGGGCGAGTGCGATCGTCGACTTGAGCTCTGCGCCGCAGGCGAGAACGGGGCGAGGCGCATCCCATGGCACCGAGATCGGCGACGGCGCGTACCCGCGGCTGCGCCGGAGCGGGTATGGGGCGCCGTCGACGACGCGTACGACGGAGTCCTCGACCCTGGTCTGGATCGGCCGATCGTGGCCGAGCACGCGATCGGCGATCGGCGTGAGGCGCGTGCTGGCATCGTCGTCGCGGTAGGCGATCGGCTCGTCGGCGACGTTGCCCGACGTCAACACGATCGGCTCGCCGACGGCGTCGAGCAAGAGGTGGTGCAGTGGCGTGTAGGGGAGCATGACGGCGAGCTCGTGGAGACCGGGCGCCACCGATGTCGCGACGTCGGCGTCCGCGCGCGCCTGCAGCACGACGATGGGGCGGGCAGGGGAAGCGAGCAACTCGCGTTCGGCGTCGTCGAGCACGCACAGTCCGTTGACGGCGTCGAGGTCGCCCGCCATGAGGGCGAACGGCTTCGCCTCTCGATGCTTGCGGGCGCGCAGTCGCGCCACGGCCGGTTCCGACGACGCCAGCACGGCGAGGTGGTAGCCGCCGAGACCCTTGACGGCAACGATCTCGCCGTCTCGGATCGCTGTCGCGATCTCGTTGATCGTCGTGCTCAGACGGGGGCCGCACGACGGGCAGCACACCGGCTGCGCGTGGAACCGGCGATCGCGCACGTCCTCGTACTCGGCGCGACAGTCGGCGCACATGGTGAAGGCGGCCATCGTCGTGTTGGCCCGGTCGTAGGGGATCGTCGTGACGATCGAGTAGCGCGGTCCGCAGTTCGTGCAGTTGGTGAAGGCGTAGCCGTGGCGGCGGTCGCCGGCCTCGGCGACGTCTGCGCGGCACGCATCGCACGTCCCGACGTCGGGTGACACGAGCGTCGCTGCCGCACCGGCGACGCTCGCCCGGATCTCGAACCGACCGGATCCCGGCCCCGACCCCGACCCCGTCCCCGTCCCCGTCGCTGGCACCTCGTGCTGCTCGACGGATTCGATCACGGCGAGCGGTGGCGCGCGCTCGACGAGCGCATCGGTGAACGACGCGACGTCGGCGGCGCTGCCCTCGATCTCGACGACGACACCATCTGCCGTGTTGGTGACGAAACCGGCGAGTCCGAGCTCGTCGGCGAGCTGGTGGACGTGCGGTCGGAAGCCGACACCCTGCACGATGCCCCGCACGATGAGGCGGCGACGGACGACGGCCACGCGCTGGATGGTACGTGAGAGGCCGACCGGACGCCCCGCTAGCGTGAGCGCTCATGAGCGAGGTCGGTGAGTCCTGCATCACGTGCGGCGACGTCGCCGTGGTGCTGATGGTCGTGCGCATCGACGGCGCCGATGCGTTGTGCCGTGCCGACGATGGCGGCACCGAGCTGGTCGCGATCGAGTTCGTCGCGCCCGTCGAACCCGGTGATCGTGTGCTCGTCCACGCCAAGGTGGCCCTGGAGAAGCTGGAGAACATTGCCGAACCAGTCGGAGCGCACGAGCGACGGAGCGACAGCGCAGAAGCGGCCAGCATCGGCCTGCGTGGCCGGGGAACGCGATGAAGTACGTCGATGAGTTCCGGGATCCTGAGCTGGCCCGCCACCTGTCCCGGCGCATCGCCGAGCGGGTGGAGCCCGGTCGCCACTACAAGGTGATGGAGGTGTGTGGCGGGCACACGCACGCGATCTATCGATACGGGGTGCAGGACTACTTGCCGGAGTCGATCGAGCTCGTGCACGGTCCCGGCTGCCCCGTGTGTGTCATCCCGATGGGTCGCATCGACGACGCCACCGTCATCGCCGAAGCCAACCCGGACATGATCCTCACCTGCTTCGGTGACCTGATGCGCGTGCCCGGCGGGCGAGGATCGTTCCTCGACTCGCGGGCACGCGGTGCCGACATCCGTGTCGTGTACTCGCCGCTCGACGCGCTGCGCGTCGCGGTCGACAACCCCGAACGCGAGGTGGTGTTCTACGCCATCGGGTTCGAGACGACGGCGCCGTCGACGGCGCTCACGCTGCAGCGGGCCAAGGCTGATGGGGTCACCAACTTCTCGGTGTTCTGCAACCACGTGACGATCATCCCGGCGATCAAGGCGATCCTCGACTCGCCCGACCTGCGCCTCGACGCGTTCCTCGGACCCGGTCACGTGTCGACGGTCATCGGCAACCGTCCATACGAGTGGATCGCCCATGACGAGGGGATGCCGATCGTCGTCGCCGGCTTCGAGCCGCTCGACCTGCTGGAGTCGATCGCGATGGTGGTCGACCAGCTCGCCGACGGGCGCGCAGAGGTCGAGAACCAGTACGCCCGCGTGGTGCGTGACGAGGGCAACCCCGTCGCGCTGGCAGCGATCGCGGACACGATGTCGCTGCGACCGTGGTTCGAGTGGCGTGGCCTCGGTTCGATCAACCACTCGGCGTTGCAGGTGTCCGAGCGCTATGCCGAGTTCGACGCCGAGCTGCGCTTCGAGGTGCCCGGTGTGCGTGTCGCCGACCCCAAGGCGTGCCAGTGCGGCGAGGTGCTGAAGGGTGTCCTCAAGCCATGGGAGTGCAAGGTGTTCGGCACGGCATGCACGCCCGAGACGCCGATCGGAACGTGCATGGTTTCCTCCGAGGGTGCCTGCGCCGCCTACTACAACTTCGGAAAAGCAGCCCGCCAACGAGTCGAGCTCAAGATCAAGGCCTGAGTCCGGCCGACCGTCCGTCTCGAGGTCGCTCCGAGCACGAGGAGCCTGCCGGTAGGTGTCGTCGGCACCTAGTGGACTCCGACGGCGGTCGACCATACTCACCGGCAATGCACGCCGGAGGCAGCGAGACGCCAGCGCGCGGTGACCTGATGCTGGCGCGCCAGGAGCGCCAGGCGCGTCGGTCCGCCAGGCGCCGTGCCGGCATCCTCGGGTCATACGTTGCGACGCTCGTCTTCCTGGTCGTCCTCAACTTCGTGCTCCCGCGCGCGATGCCAGGTGACCCCGTCGATGCGCTCATCGCACAGAGCGCGACGAACTTCACGTTCGGCGAGGAGAGTCGAGCGGCGCTCGAGGAGTACTACGGCGTCGATCGTCCGCTTCCCCAACAGTTCGGGCACTACGTGTCCGGGTTGGCACGCGGCGACCTCGGCCGTTCGATCTCGACGAATGCCACGGTCGGGTCGGAGCTCGGACGGCGACTGCCGTGGACGATCCTGCTCATCGGCACGTCGCTCGTGCTCGCCGCCGTCGCCGGGCTGGTCACCGGCGTGCACGCTGGTTGGCGGCGGGGACGGCGGTCGGACCGGGTCCTGCTCGTCTCACTCCTGGCCGTGCGCGAGTTCCCGGCGTTCCTGCTGGCCTCGCTGCTGCTGTTCGTCGTCAGCGTGAAGCTCGGATGGCTGCCGTTGTCGGGCGCGCAAACGCCCTTTTCGGGTTCGTTCACCCTCGTGGAAAAGACGATCGACGTCGGCCGACACCTCCTGCTTCCTGCACTCGTCCTGACCGTCGGTCTCACCGCCGGCAACTACCTCGTGATGCGAGCGGGCATGGTGCGAGAGCTCGGCGCCGACCACCTGTTGCTCGGACGCGCCAAGGGGCTGCGTGACCGCACCCTGAAGTACCGGTACGCCGCCCGCAACGCGCTGCTCCCGGTGGTCAGCCTGACGGCGTTGCAGATCGGCTTCGTCGTCACCGGCGACGTGCTCATCGAGCGGGTCTTCGCCTATCCAGGACTCGGAGGTCTCATCTTCGACTCGATCGCCGCTCGCGACTATCCGACGATCCAGGGCGCCTTTCTCGTCGTCAGCGTGAGCGTCGTCACGATCAACGCGCTCGCCGACGTGCTCTACCGGCGCCTCGACCCGAGGACCTCACCTTGACGGTCACATCAGGACGCTCACACCTCTTCGAGGTGGGTCTCGTCGTGCTGGGGATCCTCGCGCTCGTGGCGGTGTTCGCACCGCTGCTGTCGTCCTACGACCCAGACGCCATCGCCGGCCCGGCGCTGCAGTCACC
>JACDGA010000184.1 GCA_013815505.1 Acidimicrobiia bacterium | reverse complement strand
CCGAAGCCCGCGGCCAGCTGGTCGAAGGCGATGCGCTGGGTCGTTTGGGTGGGGGCGTTGCCGTCGTCGGGCACGCCGATCCGCATGCTGAGCGCCGGGATGGCGATGGCGCACAGGGCGCCGAGGCCCATGAGGGCGTAGCGGACCGGGTGGTTCCCGACGTGGTGGGCCCAGCGGCCGGCGAGGGTCTCCTCGGCCGGCTTGACGACGTGCGCCTTGCGGTGGATCGAGAGCTTGTCGATCTTGGTCCCGGCCAGTCCAAGGAGGCCGGGGAGGAGCGTGACGGCGGCCGCCATGGAAACGGTCACCACGAGCGCGACGGCGGCGCCCATCCCGCTGATGGCCGGGAGGCCGGCGAGGAACAGGCCGAGGATGGCGATGACGACGGTGGTGCCGGCGAACAGCACGGCTTGGCCGGCGGTGGCCACCGCGGTGCCGGCGGCGTCCTCGACGCTCATGCCCTCGTGGAGGTGCTGGCGGTGCCGGGTGACGATGAACAGGGCGTAGTCGATGCCCACGCCGAGGCCGATCATGGCGGACAGGATCAGGGAGAACTCCGGGACATCGAGGAAGGCGGACAGCACGCCGACGCCTGCGGCGCCGGCGAAGATGCCCATGAGCGCCGTGACGATCGGGAGCCCCATCGCTACCACCGAGCCGAAGGCGACCAGCAGCACGATGATGGCGACGCCGACGCCGATCAGCTCGCTGCTCGGCGCCTCCTGCGCCAGGAGGGCGAGGGCGCCGGTGAGCTCGACCTGCACCCCGTCGGCGCGGGCGGCTTCGGTGACGGCCATGGCGTCGTCGAGCTGCGTGACGGTGAGCTTGTCCAGGCCGTAGGTGACGTCGAGGTAGGCGGTCTGCCCGTCGGCGCTGACGGCGGCGGATTCCGTTTCGAACGGGTCGGTGACGCCGGCGACGTCGGCCCCGCCGTCGAGCTCGGCGCGGGTCTGCTCGACGGTCGCCGCATGGTTCGCGTCGTCGAGTCGCCCGTCGTCGGTGTGCAGCACGATGCGGGCGGACAGGCCGCCCTGGCTCGGGAACCGCTCGTTTAGGACGTCCGCTGCGTGCTGAGACTCGACACCGGGCACCCGTTCGCTGTTGTCGAACTCGCCCCCCAAGCTGCCTTGCAGTGCCATGACGGCGATGGCGGCCACGAGCCAGAGACCCAGCACCCGGAACGGGTGCCGGGCGCTGGTGCGACCGAGGCGGTACAGGAATGCGCTCACGGGATCCTCCTGGGAGTGGGGCCCCGCGGCCTGCGGGGATGTCTGCAGCATCCACGAGCGCGCTGACCTCTGGCCGCGCTGCGGCTGAAGGGCCGGGTCAGGACACCGGGGCCACCGCCTCGAGACCCTGCTTGCCGCGGTCGAAGGCGACGATGAACGCGTCAGAGCCGAGGGCGGCGACCGCTGTCCCTCGGGCGCGGGTGACGTCGGCGTGCTGGAACGCCGGGACCTCGACGCCCGATTCGTCCCGTAGGCGATCGGCGTGCCCGAGCAGCGTTGCCGCCTGTTCTGGTTCGTCGCGTTCTGCAGCGATCGCGGCGAGCACCTCGCAGCACACCGCCGCGGTGGCTTGTAGGTCGGTCGCGGGGTCGATGCGGTTCCGGAATCGGGGGAACCCGTCGGCCCGGTACAGCTCCAGTGCCTCTGCGGCGGCCTCGGCGGCCGCTTCGTCCCGTCCGTGGAGGCGGTGCAGGGCGGCCAACCCGCCCTGGGCTTGGAAGAGCACCATGGTGTGTCGCACGCGACGGGCTGAGTCGAGCGCACGCTGGTAGACCGCGTCGGCTCGGGCCAGCTGGCCGTCGTGGAGCAGCACCCATCCGAGACGGGCCTGGAGCGATCCGGTGAAGCCCCCGAGCAGCGTCTCGTTGGTCTCGATGGCGGCCTCGAGCGTCTTGATCGCGGCGGGGTAGTCACCTGCACGCTCGTCGAAGTCGGCGACCATGCCGAGGCAGATGGAGTTCATGACCGGCCGATCGAGACGAGCGAAGCCCTCGGTGGCGGCTCGATAGTGGCGTTCAGCTTCGTCGAGGTCGCCGTTCAGGATCGCCAGCTTCGCCATCGAATACGTGCGAGCCGCGGCGGCGAAGGGGTCATCGGGAGCGTCCCCGTAGAAGTCGAGGACGACCTGTCGCCGGCGGCGGGCTTCGTCGAGGTCGCCGCGGACGGCGGCCTGCTCGGCGTAGAACGAGTGGGCCAGCGCCATCGACTCGAGGTCGTGGTGGCGCTCGAAGATCTCAAGCGCGGTGGCCAGGTCGTCGTCGCTGCACTCGGTGGCGCCGGCGAGGAAGTCGAGGAGGCCGCGGCCGGTCAGCGCCAGTGCACGCGTGCGTTCGTCCGCTTCGCCGCCGCAGGCGAACGCGTCGTCGAGCCAGCGCCGGCCTTCCACCACCGTGCCGGTCAGCCAGTGGGGCCAGGCGGCGCCGCCGGCGACCATCAGGGCGGTCTCGGCGTCGTCGTTGGCGACCGCCCAGTCGAGGGCACCCCTGAGGTTGTCATGCTCCTGGTCCATCGCCGTCAGCCACGCTCGCTGCTGATCGCCGGTGAATGCGGCGGCGCTCTGCGAGCAGAGCTGCGCGAAGTGCTTTGCCATGGCGTCGCGGATGCGCACCGCGTCGCCTCGTTCGGTGAGCCGTTCCCGCCCGTACTGAGCGAGCGTCTGCAGCTGGGCGAACCGCACACCACCGGCCACCGGGACGGCGACCACCAGCGACTTGTCGACCAAGGCCCGAAGATGGTCGGCGATGTCGGCCGCCGCGATGGCCTCGTCCGCGCACACGGCCTCTGCGGTGGCGAGGTCGCAACCGCCAGGAAACACGGCCAGTCGTTCGAAGACGCGCTGCTCGTCGTCGAAGAGGAGCTCGTAGCTCCAGTCGACGACCGCACGCAGCGTCTGCTGGCGGGGAAGCGCCGTGCGCGATCCACCCGTCAGGAGGCGGAACCGATCGTTGAGCCGAGCGGCGATCTGGGAGATCGGGAAGGCTCGGGCGCGGGCGGCCGCCAGTTCGATGGCGAGGGGTAGCCAATCGAGCCGGGCGCAGATGTCGCCGATGACACCGTCCTGGTCGTCGGAACGCTCGATCGTCGCGCCAGACGCCAGGGCGCGCGTCATGAAGAGACGGACGGCATCGTCGGGCGCCAAGGGCGGCACGGGCCAGATGGTCTCGCCGCCGACCCTCAGCCCTTCACGGCTGGTGGCGAGGAGCCGCAGGCCGGGGCAGCGGCGCAGCAGACCCTCGGCGGCCTCCGCGGCTGCGCTGATGACGTGCTCGCAGTTGTCGAGCACGAGCACCAGGTCCTGCTCGCCGATCATCTCGGCGAGCCGGTTCGGGTCCGGCAGGCCGAGGGCAGCGGCGATCGCTGCGGGAACGCCGGCGGGATCACCGACAGGCGCCAGCTCGACCAGACACCCGCCGGAGCTCAGTCCTTCGGCTGCCGCGCGTCCGACCTCCAGGGCGAGCCGTGTCTTGCCGACCCCTCCCGGGCCCACCAAGGTGACGAAGCGCTGCTCGGCGAACAGCTGCCCCAGGTCAAGCAGCTCCGTGTCACGGCCGACCAGCGGTGTCAATGCCTCGGGGATGAGAGGGTGGGACGCCGCACCGGTGGCCACGGTGGGAGTGGGCGCGGCAGGCAGGATCAACGAGGAGTCGTGCGTGAGGATCGCCGACTCCAGTCGGCGCAGCTCCGGTCCCGGTTCGAGGCCGAGCTCCTCACCCAGCAGCCGACGTCCCTCGCGGAAGATCCGGAGGGCGTCGGCCTGCCGCCCGGCGCGGTAGAGCGCGAGCATCAGCAGCCCCCGAAAGCCCTCACGCAGCGGATGGGTGGCGACGAGCCCCTCGAGCTGGACGGTGGCCCGTTGGTGCCGGCCCAGCTGGAGCTCGAGGTCGAGCCGTTCCTCGAGCACGGCGTGCCGTGACTCGGACAGCCGGGTGATCGCCGCCGACGCGAAGTCCTCGTAGACGAAGTCAGCGAGAGGATCGCCCCGCCAGAGGGCATCAGCCTCGGCGAGCAGGTCGACGGCCCGGCCCAGCTCACCGGCGGCGACCATCGCCCGACCCTCAGCGGCGCGCTGCTCGAACCGCCCCACATCGATCGCTTCGGGCGGCAGGTCGAGGGCGTACCCGTCACCGCGCATGACGACCAGGTCCGATGAGCCCAACGCCCGTCGAAGCTTGGACGCGAGCCCCTGCAGCCCGTTCCGTACCGCCGCCGGCGGATCCTCACCCCACAACGCTTCGACCAAGTGATCTGCAGAGACCACCCGGCCGACGCGCAGAGCGAGAACTGCGAGCAGCGCCCGCAGCTTCGCTCCCGCGACTGCGACCCCGTTGCCCTCGTCATCGAGCACTTCGAGTTCACCCAGCAAACCGATGTGCATTGACTGACGGTATCCCCCCATCGGCCGGCTTCAGTGGGAGGTCAGCCCCGCGTCAGCC
>JACDGA010000183.1:1062-4441 GCA_013815505.1 Acidimicrobiia bacterium | reverse complement strand
GGCGATTCGTTCCACGTGCGCGTGGTCGCTCAGGAGGACGGGGACGAGGAGGCCGCCGCCGCCGAGGAGACAGCCGACGAGGGACCGAGCCCGATCGCTCCCGAGTTGACGGAGCTCGCCTGGGGCGCCGGCGCGTTCCTCGTCCTCCTCATTGCGATGCGATTGTTCTTGTTCCCGGCCGTGAAGCGTGGGATGGAGGCGCGGTACGGGAAGATCAAGGACGACCACGCCGAGGCCGAGACGATGACCTCCGGCGCGAAGCGGGACGTCGAGGAATACGAGCAGGCGCTGACCGAGGTGCGCGCCGAGGCCGCGCAGCGGGTCGACGCGGCGAGGCAGACGCTCGAGCGCGAGCGCAGCGCCAGGCTCGAAGAAGTCAACGAGCGCCTGGCCGCGCGCCGGGCGGAGGCGACGGCGGAGCTCGCAGCGACGAGGGAGGCGGCGCAGGGGTCGATCGAAGACGCCGTCATCGACGTCGCAGGGCGCGCCAGCGAGCTCGCCACCGGCAGGCGGCCCGCAGACGACGATCTACGTCGCGTCGTCAGCGACTTGATGAGCGTGGGAGCGAGCAACCGATGACCGCAGCGAACGAGGCCATGAACGGGTTCGTCGCCGTCGAGGATCCGTCCCAGACGCACCACTGGCTCTGGCCTGAGGGCTACGAGCTGCTGTTCGGCGTGCCCGCCACGCTGCTCGTGTTCGGCCTCCTCTACTGGAAGGCGTGGCCGGTGATCAAGCAAGGGATGGCCGCCCGCACCCAGCGGGTTCAGGACGAGCTCGACGAGGCGACGAAGGCGCGCGGCGACGCCGAGGCCGAGGCGGCACGGATTCGTGAGGCGCTCGGCGACATCGAGACCGAGCGCAGTCGGATCCTCGCCGACGCCGACGTCCAGGCCGAGGCGACGCTCGTCGACGGCCGCCAGCGTCTCGATGCCGAGACCGCAGAGATGGAGTCCAAGGCCGCCTCGGATCTCGAGGCAGCGGCGAGCAGATCGGGCGACGAGCTGCGCAGCGAGATCGTGCGACTCTCGTCGGCAGTGATCGACCGGGTCGTCGTCGAGAGCGTCGACGACACCGCCCACCAAGAGCTGATCGAGGCATACATCTCCAAGGTCGGAGCCGGCGCAGGAGTGAGGAACGATGTCTGAGTCGCGGATCGACGGGTACGCGAACGCGATGTTCGAGGTCGCCCGTGCAGAAGGCACGCTCGACGAGGTGGAGGACGAGTTGTTCCGCTTCGGTCGTTCGTTCGAGTCGAACGAGGGTCTGCGCGACACGCTCACCGACGATGGGATCCCCGTCGAACGCCGCCAGGCGATCGTCGAGGATCTGCTCGGACCCAACGCCACCGCGACGACGACCCAGCTCGTCTCGATGGTCGTCGCCGCCGGCCGCGGTCGTGATCTCCCGGCGATCATCGACTCGCTCGTTGCCCGGGCGTCGAGCGCCAAGGACCTCGAAGTCGCCGAGGTACGCAGCGCCGTCGAGCTGACCGACGATCAGCAGGATCGCCTGCGCGCTGCACTCGCCAACGCCACCGGCAAGCAACTCAACCTGAAGGTGATCGTCGACCCAACCGTGCTCGGTGGGCTCGTCGCCACCGTGGGCGACACCGTCATCGACGGAACCGTCCGCACCCGAATCGACCAGCTGAAGAGCCGCCTCTAGGAGACATCAGACACCATGGCCGAGCTGACGCTCTCGGCAGCAGACATTGCTGCCGCCCTCAAGAAGAACCTCGCGGGCTACGAGCCCTCGTTCGAGGCTCGCACCGTCGGGCGCGTGTCCGAGGTCGGTGACGGCATCGCCCGCGTCGCCGGCCTGCCGGACTGCGCCGTCAACGAGCTCCTCGAGTTCGAGGACGGCACGCTCGGCCTCGCGCTGAACCTCGACGAGACATCGATCGGCGCCGTCGTCCTCGGCGAGGGCGACCACATCGAAGAGGGCCAGGCGGTGAAGGCGACCGGGCGGATCCTCTCGGTTCCCGTCGGCGACGGCGTGCTCGGTCGCGTCGTCAACGCGCTCGGCGAGCCCATCGACGGTCAAGGCGACCTCGTCGGAACCGAAGCGCGACGGATGGAGATCCAGGCGCCCGGCATCATGGGCCGCCAGAACGTCGGTGAGCCGCTGCAGACCGGCATCAAGGCCATCGACGCGATGACCCCGATCGGCCGGGGCCAGCGAGAGCTGATCATCGGTGACCGCAAGACCGGCAAGACGACCATCGCTGTCGACACGATCCTGAACCAGAAGGGGAAGGACGTGAAGTGCATCTACGTCGCCATCGGGCAGAAGGGTTCGACGGTCGCCCAGACGGTCGAGACGCTGCGCCAGAACGGGGCGATGGAGTACACGGTGGTCGTCGCTGCGCCGGCGTCCGACGGCGCGCCGTTCAAGTACCTCGCCCCCTACGCGGGGTGCGCGATGGGTCAGCACTGGATGGAGAACGGCGAGCACGCCCTCGTCGTCTACGACGACCTGTCGAAGCAGGCAGAGGCGTACCGTCAGGTGTCGCTGCTGCTGCGTCGCCCGCCGGGCCGTGAGGCGTACCCCGGCGACGTGTTCTACCTCCACAGCCGGCTGCTCGAGCGCGCCGCCAAGCTGTCCGACGAGAACGGCGGCGGATCATTGACGGCGCTGCCGATCATCGAGACGAAGGCCGGCGACATCTCGGCGTACATCCCGACCAATGTGATCTCGATCACGGACGGGCAGGTGTTCGTGCTCGAGAACCTGTTCAAGTCGGGCGTGCGACCGGCGGTCGACGTCGGCAACTCCGTCTCGCGAGTGGGCGGCGACGCTCAGATCAAGTCGATGAAGTCGGTCGCCGGCACGCTCAAGCTCGACCTCGCCCAGTTCCGCGAGCTCGAGGCCTTTGCGACGTTCGGTTCCGAGCTCGACGCCGTGTCGAAGGCACAGCTCGAGCGCGGCTACCGCCTCGTCGAGCTGCTGAAGCAGAACCTCAACAGCCCGATGGCGGTCGAGGAGCAGGTCGTCGTGATCTACGCCGGCACCAAGGGCTTCCTCGACGACGTGCCCGTGACGGAGGTCAAGCGGTTCGAGACCGAGCTCGTCGACCACATGCGCGGCGCGCAGTCCGGACTCCTCGACGAGCTCCGCACCAGCGGCGTCCCCGACGGCCTCGACGACGCGATCAAGACGTTCAAGGAGCAGTTCCAGGCCGCCGACGCCGACGCCCGCAAGGCCGATCCCACCGCCACGTCGGCAGAAGAACTCGAAGCCGCCCGCAGCCAAAAAACTCTGGCCACGGAGTGAGCATGTCGACCTCACTCGTTCGCACGCTGCGCTCGCTCTCTCCGTTCGTCGCGCGCGCCGAGGGAAGCGCCAGCGACCCGTCGAGGGAAGCGCAAGCGACGAG
>JACDGA010000183.1:0-1052 GCA_013815505.1 Acidimicrobiia bacterium | reverse complement strand
CACGAGCATCGTCCCGGCGCACCCGAGCGAGGAGAACCAACGGGCCGACGAGCGAGGGCACCAGTAATGGCGGGTGGACAAGAGAGGATCTTGCGCGGGCGGATCCGGAGCGTCCAGGCGACGAAGAAGATCACGCGGGCGATGGAGCTGATCGCGGGGTCGCGCATCGTCAAGGCACAGCAGCGGGTGCAGGCCGCGGTGCCGTACTCCGAGCAGATCACCAACGTTGTCCGGGATCTCGCCGCGGCGGGAGCGGCACAGGACTCGCCGCTCCTCGCCGGGCGCGATGAGATCAACACCACCTGCTACGTCGCCATCGCCGCCGACCGTGGGCTGTGCGGCGGCTACAACGCCGGTGTGCAGCGCGCCGCCGAGGGCGAGGTCAAAGCGGACGTCCAGGCCGGCAAGCGGTACGAGATCGTGCCCGTCGGCTCGAAGGTCGAGGGCTACTTCCGCTTCCGCGGCTACGAGCTCGGCGAGCAGTTCAGCGGGTTCAGCGGCGCCCCGTCGTACGCCGACGCGCAGCGGATCGGCAAGCACGTCGTCGAGCGCTTCGTGTCGGGCGAGGTCGACAAGGTCGAGCTCGTCTACACCCGGTTCATCAGCGCCGGCAACCAAGAGGTCGTGCTGCGTCCGCTCGTGCCGCTGTCAGTCGAGACGGTCGAGGGTGGCGACGGTCGCCCCGGGGCCCGAGAGGACGCCACCGGCGACTACGAGTTCGAGCCCGATCCGACGACGATCCTCGACGACCTCCTGCCGCGCTACGTCGAGGCGCGCATCTACGCTGCGCTCCTCAACGCCGCGGCGTCCGAGCACGCCTTCCGCCAGCGAGCGATGAAGGCGGCGACCGACAACGCCGACGAGCTGATCAAGACCCTCAGCCGGATCATGAACCGGGCCCGCCAGGACGCCATCACCACCGAGATCATGGAGATCGTCGGCGGCGCCGAGGCGCTCGGGTCTGGCAACAAGCCGACCGCATCGTCGGCACCCACCCGCGAAGCACTCGTCCCGGAGCTCACCGCGACCGGCGACACGATCTGATTGACACC
>JACDGA010000182.1 GCA_013815505.1 Acidimicrobiia bacterium | reverse complement strand
TCGACGTCAGCGAGCGCGTCGCCGTCGTCGAGCTGAACCTGTCGGTGTTTCTGGCGCGCACGGCGAAGGTGGTCCAGTGGCAGCCGACGAGCCGCTTCCCGTCGAGTGACCTCGACCTCGCCTTCGCGCTCGGCGACGACGTTCCTGCGGAGCGGCTCGAGCGTGCGATTCGCGACGGTGCGGGCGCGCTGCTCGTCGATCTCCAGCTGTTCGACGTCTATCGCGGCGAGCAGCTGGGGGATCGGCGGCGTGGCCTCGCCTACCGGCTGCGGCTGCAGGCACCGGATCGCAACCTCACCGATGCCGACATCGCAGCGATCAGGAGGGCCATCGAGGCTCGGGCGTCGAAGACCGGCGCCACGCTGCGGTAGCGGCGAGTCGCCCATTGCCCGGCCGGCAGCTCAAGGCTGGGGGAGGTGACCACGGATCTCGGCGGCAGCCGCCTCCAACTCGTCGCGATCGACCGACGTCGCGGCGTTGGCGAAGTCGAGATCGTTGACGCCGTCGATGGGGACGACATGGAGGTGCAGGTGTGCGACCTCGAGCCCGGCGATCATCAGCCCGACCCGGGCCGGCGTGAACGCCCGCTGCTGAGCGACGCCGATCGAGTGCGCAACGTCGAAGAGGTGCTCGCGCAGCTCGGGCGGCGCGTCGAGCCAGTGATCGATCTCATCACGAGGTGCGACGAGCACATGGCCGCGGCGCAGCGGGTTGATCGACATGAACGCTCCGCAGCGGTCGTCCTGCCACACGAACGTGCCGGGGATGTCGCCGTCGAAGATGTGGGTGAAGATCGTCGCCATCGCGAATGGACGCTAACGCCGCTCAGTTCAGCGAGAGATCGTCGGGCGCAGCGGCGATCCAGCTGAGGCGTCCCGGTTGGCGGCCGAGCACGGTTCGCCAGAGGTCGCCGGGCGACGTGGTGAACACGTCGTCGTCGCTGGCGTCGAGCACCATCCAGCCTCCGGCGGCGATCTCGGCGTCGAGCTGACCGCTGCCCCATCCCGAGTAGCCCTGGAAGACGCGCACCGAGATCAGCCCGACGATGAGCAACGGGTCGGCGGACAGATCGACCGACGAGATGGTGGGCGTCAGCGCCAGCTCGTGGTCCTCGTCGCTGCGGTCGCCGGTCTGCCGGCGGCCGAGTCCGATGAGCGCCTGCGTCTCGACCGGACCGCCCTCGAAGATCATCGACGGCTCGGTGAGCCGGTCCTGCCAGCGGTCGAGCGCGTCCGGAACCGGTTCGTCGCTGACGCGGTTGAGCACGACACCGAGCGCACCGGCGTCGTCGTGCTCGAGCACGAAGACGACAGAGCGGTCGAAGTTCGGGTCGTCGAGCGGTGGTGTGGCCACCAGCAGCCGGCCTCTCGTCGTCGCGACCATCACCCGGCAGAGTCTACGGTTTACGGTTGAATAGAGATACGAATGACTGTATTGTCATGCAGGATGAGCAGCATCGCCGTCGTCGGCGCCTCGGGCTACACAGGAGCAGAGCTGCTGCGCCTCGCCGCGATGCACCCGCGCTTCGACGTCGTCGCAGTCACGGCCGACACGCAGGAGGGCCGCTCGGTCGCCGAGCAACACCCCGGGCTCGCTGCCGCCTACCCGGACACCGTGATGGAATCGTTCGACCCGGATGGCGTCAACGGCGTCGACGTCGCGTTCCTCTGCCTCCCGCACGAGGCGAGCCTGGCGATCGTGCCGAGCCTGGTCGGGCGCGTCGGCTGCGTCGTCGATCTCTCGGCGGCGTTCCGGCTGCGTGACGCGCAGCAGTACCCGCAGTGGTACGGCTTCGTCCACGATCAGCCGGCACTGCTGGCGGAAGCCGTGTACGGGCTCCCCGAGCGGCACCGCAAGGAGCTCGCCGGCGCGCGTCTCGTGGCGTCACCGGGCTGCTACGTGACGGCGGCGACGCTCGCGCTGGCGCCGCTCGTCGACGCCTCGCTCGTCGATCCGCTCGGCGTGATCGTCGATGCCGCCAGCGGCGTCACGGGTGCGGGGGCGTCGGCCACCCCGACGACCCACTTCGCCTCGGTCGACGAGAACTTCACGGCCTATGGCCTCGACGGGCATCGTCACCGCTGCGAGATGGAGCAGGAGACCGGTGCGCAGATCCTGTTCACGCCGCACCTGGCGCCGATGAACCGCGGCATCCTCGCCACGTGTTACGCCTCGGCGCACCCCGAGGCCGGACCGCTCACCACGGACGTGCTGCTCACGGCGCTGTGCGACGCCTACGCAGGCGAGCCGTTCGTCGTCGTGTCTGAGCGCTCACCCTCCACGAAAGCGACGCTCGGGTCCAATGCGGTGCACCTGACGGCGCGCTACGACGAGCGGACGGCTCGAGTCGTCGTGCTCGCCGCGCTCGACAACCTCACGAAGGGGGCCAGCGGGGGAGCTGTGCAGGCCGCCAACGTCGCCCTCGGCCTCGACGAGACCGCCGGCCTCCCCACGGCAGGCCTCGCCCCATGACGACCCACCCCGCAAGAAATACAGCCGCGACCTTGGTCGAGGCACTGCCGTACATCCGGCGGTTCTGGGGCAAGATCGTCGTCGTCAAGTACGGCGGCAGCGCGCTCGCCGGGACGAGTGACCACGACGCCCTGGCGCTGTTCGCAGAGGACATCGTGCTGATGCGCCTCGTCGGCATGCGTCCCGTCGTCGTGCACGGCGGCGGCCCCCAGATCACCGCACTGATGGACCGCCTCGGCATGAAGCCGGCATTCCGCGAGGGGCTGCGGGTCACGGACGCAGCGACCGTCGACGTCGCTCGCATGGTGCTGACGGGCATGGTCAACCCGCAGCTCGTGTCGGCCATCAACGTGCACGGCAACTACGCCGTCGGCGTCAGCGGCCAGGACGCTGGGTTGATCAGGGCGCACGCCCACGATCCAGACCTCGGGTTCGTCGGTGGCGTGACGAGCATCAACCCTGCGATCGTGCACGGCCTCCTCGACGACGAGTTCATCCCGGTGATCGCCACGATCGGCACCGACGAGACCGGCCAGGCGTACAACATCAATGCCGACACGGCTGCGGGGGCGATCGCGGAGGCGCTCGGAGCGGAGAAGCTCGTCTACCTCACCGACATCGAGGGCCTCCGCAGCGACGTCGACGACGCCGCGTCGCTGCTGCGCAAGGTCGACGCGGCTCGGCTCGAGGAGCTGCTGACGGACGGCACCGTCGCAGGTGGGATGACCCCGAAGGTGCGCAGCTGCGTGCAGGCGGTGCGTGCCGGGGGTGTCGCCGCAGCGCACATACTCGACGGGCGGATCGCCCACGTGCTGCTGCTCGAACTGTTCACCGACGCCGGCATCGGCACGATGATCGTGGAGGAGTTGGGGTGACATCGACGCACGAGTTCGACACCGGCGGCCTCGACCACTGCCCGTTCATGCCCGTCTTCGGACCGCCGCGGGTGATGTTCGAGCGTGGCCTCGGCACCGAGCTCTGGGACGTCGATGGCAGGCGCTACCTCGACTTCCTCAGCGGGCTCGGGGTCGTCTCGCTCGGCCACTGCAACCCAACGGTTACCGTGGCCGTCGCCGAGCAGGCAGAGCGGCTGTGGCACGTGAGCAACCTCTTCGCCAACCGGGCGGCAGCGCAGGCGGCCCGTGCCGTCGTCGACCTGATGCGAGAGGTGACGGGCGAGGACGGCCAGATCTTCTTCACCAACTCGGGCGCTGAAGCGGTCGAGTGCGCGATCAAGCTCGCCCGAAAGCACGGTGGGCGAGGTCGCCATCGGGTCCTCAGCGCGTTCGGCAGCTTCCACGGCCGCACGCTCGCTGCGCTCGCTGCGACCGGCCAGCCGGCGAAGCAAGAGCCCTTCGCGCCCATGCCCGAGGGCTTTGCCCACGTCGCCTGGGGTGACGCCGACGAGTCGGCCGCAGTGGTCGACGGCACCGTCGCGGCCGTCCTGATCGAGTCTGTGCAGGGCGAAGGCGGCGTCAACCCCGCCCCGCCCGGCTATCTCGCCGCGCTGCGGCGCCAGTGCGACGACGCCGGAGCACTGCTCGTCATCGACGAGATCCAGACCGGATTCGCCCGCACGGGCCAGTGGTTCGGGTTCCAGCACGACGGCGTCGTCCCCGACGTCGTGACGCTGGCGAAGGGGATCGGCAACGGCATGCCCATCGGCGCCTGCTGGGCGCGCTGCGGCGTCGCCGCCGCCTTCGAACCCGGCGATCACGGCAGCACGTACTCCGGAACGGCGCTGGCGACGAGTGCGGTCAGTGCCGTCGTCGACGAGATGCGACGGCTCGATGCACCGGCACTCGCCGCCGCAGCCGGCCAGCGCCTCGGTGCGGCCCTGGCTGCGCTGCCCGGCGTCGCTGCGGTGCGCGGCAGGGGACTGCTGCTCGCTGCCGAGCTGGAGCACGGTGCTGCGGCGACGACGTGCTCGCAGCTGTTGGACGCCGGCATCGTCGTGAACGCCGTGACCCCGAAGGCACTTCGCTTTGCCC
>JACDGA010000181.1 GCA_013815505.1 Acidimicrobiia bacterium | reverse complement strand
CTGTGGGTCGTCACCCTGCCGGTGCTGTCGGTGGTGGTGGGCTTAGCGATGGCTGTGCTCGCCGATCGGGTCCGCTACGAGTCGGCCGTCAAGTTCGTGCTGTTCCTGCCCGTCGCCATCTCCGCCGTGGCCGCGGGCGTGATCTGGCGGTTCATGCTCGACTACCGGCCACCAGGTGCACCACAGACCGGGACGCTCAACGCGATCGTCACGACGATACCCGGGGTGAGTCCCGTGGCCTGGCTCGTCGATCGGACGACGAACAACCTCGCGCTGATCGGAGCCACGTTGTGGACCCAGGCGGGCTTTGCGATGATCATCCTGTCGGCAGGACTGCGCTCGATCCCGAGGGAACTGTTCGAGGCGGCTCGTCTCGACGGTGCCTCGGAGTGGCATCTCTTCCGGCACATCAAGCTCCCGCTTCTCGCTCCCACGATCGTGGTCGTGATGACGACCATGGCCGTGATCGCCCTCAAGGCATTCGACATCGTCTATGTGATGACCAACGGCGCGTACGAGACCGATGTCCTCGCCACGTCGATGTACAAGCAGTTGTTCTCCGACCGGCACCAGGGTCGCGCCAGCGCGATCGCAACCATCCTCATGCTGGCCGTCACTCCGATCATGATCTACAACGTCCGCTCCTACCGGCGTGAGGCGATCGGCAGATGATGATGCTGGATCCGCGATCCGCACGACGCTGTGGTGGCCGTTGGTGACGCGCCGACTGCCGGTCCACCTGACGCTCGCCATCGTGAGCGCGATCTGGCTGATCCCCGTGATCGGTCTGGCGATCAGTTCGTTCCGGCCTGCTGCCGAAGTGTCGAGGAGCGGCTGGTGGAACGTAGCGACATCACCCAGCGAGCTCACGTGGTCGAACTACTCGAATGTGCTCGGCCGCGGAGGCCTGTGGCAGAGCGTCGCCAACAGCGTGCTCGTGAGCGTCCCTGCTACAGCGCTGTCCGTGACGGTTGCCGCCATCGCCGCCTATGGTTTCTCCCGAATCCGGTTCCCGTTTCGCCGCGGCCTTCTCCTGCTCTTCGTCGCCCTGCTGATCATCCCCCAGCAGATCACCCTGGTGCCGCTATT
The DNA here is from genome assembly GCA_013815505.1 of Acidimicrobiia bacterium. Taxonomy (GTDB): domain Bacteria; phylum Actinomycetota; class Acidimicrobiia; order Acidimicrobiales; family Ilumatobacteraceae; genus JACDHN01. Next base: position 3,384 of record JACDGA010000181.1, on the reverse strand, counting down.
GAGCCTGTACAACGACGTGGGCCTCACCGGAACGTTCGCCGGCCTGTGGCTTGTCCACCTCGGCTACAGCCTGCCGTTCGCCATCTATCTGCTCCATCGGTTCTTCTCCGGCCTCCCTGACGAACTGTTCGAGGCAGCGGCACTCGACGGCGCCTCGCACCTGCAGACCTTCGTTCACATCGTGTTGCCCGTGTCCAGGCCGGCACTCGCTTCGCTTGCGATCTTCGAGTTCGTGTGGAACTGGAACGACCTGCTCACGGCGCTGGTGTTCCTCGGCGGCAATCGGCAGGTGGCCCCACTTACCGTGGCCGTCAGCAATCTCGTCGCATCTCGCGGCGAGGGATGGCAGGTCCTCACCGCCGCGGCTCTCGTCTCGATGATCATCCCGATGGTGGTCTTTGTGGCCATGCAGAAGCAGTTCATTCGCGGAATACTCGCCGGTTCCACGAAGGGATGAACATGTATTGCCGGACGACCGCCGACGCTGAATCGTCGCTCTGGTGGCAGCGTGCCGTGATCTACGAAAATCACCTCCCCAGCTTCCGAGATGGAAACGGGGACGGGATCGGGGATCTCGTCGGACTGACGATGTCACTCGACTATCTCTCGGACGCGTTGGGGGTGGACGCCGTGTGGGTCGGACCGTTCTACCGCTCGCCGTTACTCGACCAGGGCTACGACATCAGCGACCACTGCGACGTCGAGCCGGTTTTCGGCACGATGGCCGACTTCGACCGGCTCATCGTCGAGGCCCATCTGCGCTCGATCCGTGTCATCGTCGACTTCGTTCCCAACCACACGTCGGACCAGCACCCGTGGTTCGTGGAATCGCGATCGTCGCGCTCGAACGCCCACCGGGATTGGTACGTGTGGCGCGATCCCGCCGTGGGCGGTGGACCGCCGAACAACTGGACCAGCGAAGCCGGAGGTTCTGTGTGGGAACTCGACGACCTGACAGGGCAGTACTACCTGCACTCACACCTCATCGAGCAACCCGACCTGAACTGGAGGAACGCAGAGGTCCGAGGGGCCATGCTCGACGTGCTGCGATTTTGGCTCGATCGGGGCGCCGACGGCGTGCGAATCGACGTCGCACACATGCTCATGAAGGACCCCGAATTTCGCGACAACCCTGTCCGCGAGATCCCCGAAGTCAACGAGTACGACCTGCAGCACGCCGACTTTGCCACCCAGCACCACATCAATGATCGGGGACATCGGGACGTATTCGACGTGCTGCGAGAGATCCGGCGAGTCGTCGACTGCTACCCGGATCGGATCTGCATCGGCGAGATCGAAGGAATGCCGTGGGCCGACTGGGCGAAGTACTTCGGCGAGCAACTCGACGTGCTGCACATGCCGTTCGCGTTTCGACTCATCGAGACCCCGTGGCAGGCGGGCGCTCTCGCCGATGAGGTCGACGCCATGCTCGACGCCGCGCCAGCTGACGCCTGGGCCGTCTTGGCGCTCGGCAATCACGACCGTCCGCGGCTCGCCAGTCGTCTCGGGCAAGCCCAGGCCCGGGTCGCTGCGATCATGCTGCTGACGTTGCCCGGCACCCCGACGTTGCTCTACGGCGACGAACTCGGCCTGGAAGACCAGCCGGTGCCAGCCGAACGCCAACGCGACCGCTTCGCCCGAATGGTCGGTGGCGTCTCGCGCGATCCGACGAGAACGCCCATGCCGTGGACGTCCGGGCGCAATGGCGGATTCTCCGAGGCCGATGAGCGCCTGCTCTGGCTGCCGATCTCGAAACGGTTGACCGAAGTCGCCGTGAGCACGCAGATCGAGGACGATTCGTCGAGCCTGGCGCTCTACCGGCGCGTGCTTGCGCTCCGTCGTCGCAGCCCGGCGTTGACGTCCGGGGCGTACCGCCGGCTCGTCCCTGTGACACCGAACGAAGACGTATGGGTCTACGAACGAGGCGTTGGCGAGGAGCGAAAGGTGGTGGCACTCAACTTCGGGCAGCGGTGGCAACGGACCGAGGTCATCACAGGAGGAGAAGTCGTGGTGTCCACAGTGCTCGGCCGTGAAGGACGCGCAGTCGCGGAGCGACTCGAACTGGCGCCGAACGAGGCGGTGATCGTCAACACCGGCGCAGCCCATCATCGGACGGAGTCGAAATGAAGATCACGGACATCAAGTCCTCTGGACTCACCGGCGCGACGCCGCTCGGCGGCTGGGCCAAGGACCTCGGCCGCGACGACGTCGCCCACACCATCATCGCCGTGCACACCGACGACGGGTTGGTCGGGATCGGGAGCGTGTTCTCCAGCGCAGCGCTGGTCGAGGGCGCACTGGCGACGCTCGCGCCGCTCTACATGGGTGAGAACGCCCTCGAGCCTGATCGCGTCAGCGAGAAGCTCCACCAGCACACCTTCTGGTTCGGCCGTGGCGGCACCGTCACCCACACCATCAGCGGCATCAACATCGCTCTCTGGGACCTCCTCGGGCAGGCAACGGGACAGCCTGTGGGCCGCCTCATGGGCGGCCGGTACCGGGACCGGGTGCAACCGTACGCCTCGATCCTCGCCGACGAGCCCGCCCCGATGCGCGACGAACTGGAACGCTTGCGATCGCTGGGTTTCCGGGCGTTCAAGATCGGATGGGGCCCGCTCGGGCGGCAGAGCGCTCACGTCGACCACACCATCGTGCGCACGGCCCGCGAGACTGTCGGAGCCGATGTGATCCTCGCCGTCGACCCCGGCGCCTCGGACGCGCACTGGTCACACGGCTACAAATGGGCGCTGCGGACGGCCCAAATGCTGGCCGACTACGACGTCGCCTGGTTCGAAGAAGCGCTTCCCCCCGACGACCTGCTCGGCTATACGGAACTGCGAAGGTTGGCGCCGGTGCCGATCGCCGGCGGCGAGGTGCTCACCCGCCGTCAAGAGTTTGCTAGGTATCTCCAGGAGGGCGCCTTCGACATCGTGCAGCCCGATACCACCAAGGGAGGCGGGCTCAGCGAGTCGCGGCGGATCGGCTGGACCGCGGAGCTATTCGGCGCCCGCCTCATCCCCCATGGGTGGAACACAGCGGTCGGGCTCGTCGCCGATCTCCACCTTGCATCAGCGCTCTCCTCGACCGATCTCGTCGAGTACAAGACCGGGTCGCCATACATCGACGACCTCACCGTCCCTGGCTTCCGCCTCGACGCCGACGGCATGCTCGAGATCCCGGCCGGGCCCGGCCTGGGAGTCCGCCTCGACCAGGACGCCTTGGGTCGCTGGGGCACGAGCGACCTGGGGCTCCATGACGATTGAACCCCGCTTCGACGTGACAACGATCGGCGAGCTGCTCGGCGTGCTCACACCGATGACAGTCGGACCAATCGAGGACGTCAGACACTTCGAGAAGAGCGTCGGCGGCGCCGAGGTCAATGTG
>JACDGA010000030.1 GCA_013815505.1 Acidimicrobiia bacterium | reverse complement strand
CGGCGGGCGAGGCCCGCTTCGAAGCACGGCCCGCACAGCATGAAGTACAACCGTCCCGGCGGGCGGGTCGTCGTGCGCACCTCCGCAACGAGCGACGGCGGCGCCCAGCTCGTCGTCGCCAACACCGGACCGGTGATCGATCCGGACGAGGTCGAGCGCTTGTTCGAGCCGTTCCACCGTGCCGAGGGGGCCAGGACGGAGTCCGCCGGGAGCTGCGGCCTCGGCCTGTCCATCGTGCGCTCGATCGTCCGGGCTCACGGCGGCTCGATCAACACCTCTACCCGACCTGAAGGGGGCCTCGAGGTCCTCGTGACGCTCGCGCCGTCAGCCCGCCCGGGCGCGGCCGATCACGGGCCGGCGCCCTCGCGGAGCTGCTCGATCTCCTCGTCGTAAACCGAACCGAGCTCTTTGATGAACTCGAGCGTGCGCGCTGCCTCGTCCTCGTCCATGCGCGCCATCGCGAAGCCGACGTGCACGAGCACCCAGTCACCGATGGCGATCCCGCCCTCGTCGCCGGCGACCAGCGCGACGTTGACACCGCGACGCACCCCATCGATCTCGACGACGGCCTGATGCGGACGTTCGGGGTCGTACACGACGAGCTGTCCAGGGAGTCCGAGGCACATCAGCCGGGCACCTGGATCGCGTCGATCACTGCGGTGACCGCAGCGACGACCGCGCCGTCGGCGTCGGCGTCGAGGAGTGGCCGGGCGCGGCGATCGGCGTCGACGACGGCATCGGAGAAGGGCACCTCACCGATTCGGGTCAGACCGTGGCGGTCGCAGAACTCGGCGACCGCCTCGCCGTCGGCGGGCGAGCGCACCTTGTTGACGACGACGACCGTTTTCGTGGCCGGCAGCTCGGCGGCGAGATCGGCGAGGCGGCGGGTCGCCTCGAGCGAGCGGTAGTAGGGCTCGGTGACGAGGATCAACGTGTCGGCAAATCGGGCCGTGCCGCGGCTGACGTGCTCGGGCGACGCCTCGAGATCGACGACGGCGAGTGTGTCCGGTTCGTCGCCGAGATCGGCGAGCACGGCACTGACCGCTGCATGAGCCGAGCAGAGGCACCCCTCGCCGGCGTGGGCAGGGGCGCCCATCAGCAGCATCCGTACCCCGTCGGGCGCAACAGCGCCGTGGGCGGCGAGGAGCTCGTCGACGCTGAACTTGAGGCCGGGTCCGGCCAGCTTGCGCGACACAGCCGCGGCCGGGATGCCCGCCAGCGCTGCTGCCGTCGAGGGATCGACACCCAGTGCGGCGGCGAGGTTCGGGTTGCTGTCGGCGTCGATCGCCACCACAGGGACACCCCGTCTCGCGACGAGACGAGCGAGCGTCGCGGCGATCGTGGTCTTGCCCGCCCCGCCCTTGCCGGCGAACGCGATCCTCACCTTGCGTCCGCCTTCGCGCCGAGCACGCGCTCGGCCTGTTCCACCACGTCGCCGAGCAGCGACACGGTTGCTCGGAGCTCTCTCGTCTCGGCGTCGAGCGCCGCCCGACCGCTCTCGGTGAGCGTGTACGTGCGCCGCGGTGGGCCGGACGAGGACTTCTCCCACCACGACTCGAACAGCTGTTGGCGCTCCATCGTGCGCAGCGTGCGATAGAGGGCGCCGGCATCAGCGAGCCGGACTCCCGCTGCGCGCACCTGCTCGAGCAGGTCGTAGCCATGCGTCGGGCCGGCCGCCACCAACGTCAGCAGCACGACGCGCAGGTAGGCACGAGGCAGGCCCCGCTCCGCCGCGCTGTCGCCGGTCATTGCGCCTCGTCGTGGTCGTGGTCACGATGGCGCTGCGCGACGCAGGCGTCGGCCTCGTCGGCGGACATGTGGCACCAGCAGTCGTCGCTGCACTCGCCGTGGGTCGGGCGCATGAGTTCGTCGAAGGCGAGCGCGAACTCCATTCCGCCCTCTGCGAGACCGCGATCTGACAGCGTGTACCACGTGCCGTCGCGATGGACGAACCCCTCGTCGACGAGCCGATCGAGGTAGGTGATGCCGATGCCGGCGTCGACCCCGAGGAACCGCTCGATCAGCGGCGGATCGACGAGGTCGCCGAAGCCCTCGCCGCGCAGCCAGTACATGACCTGCAGGATCTCGCTGCGCCAGTACATCGCCCGCAAGTTCTCGGACTTCGGCGGTCGCAGCTCAGACATGTCCGTCGCCGTTGCCTGCCGGTGCCGGCCCGGCTGCCGACTCGGCGAGACCGGCGATCCCGTCGAGCGCGCCGCCGATGACCGCCAGCTGGCTGTTGATGCGCACGACCGACGGTCCGATCGAGTCGCACTGCGTCTCGATGGCGCGAACCCCGAACGTCACCTTGCCGAGCAGCGCGCTCGTCACACGGAGCGAGCGGGCGATGCGTACGAGATAGAAGGCGAGGGCGCCGATCAGGAGGGCGATCTCGACGAGCGTGGCGATGATGAGGAGTGTGCGCATGTCAGCCGTTCCCCCGCAGGAAAGCGTCGTGGCGCAATGCTTCTTCCGTCAACGCATCGAGCTTGGCCGACGTCGTGCCGAGCATCCACGTCGTCGCCGTGTTCCTGGCGACCAGCTTGCCCGACTCCCAGACCGCTGCGGCTCCGCGCTCGACGCGCCGCACCTTGTTGAGAAGGAGCTGGAGCAGCACGACGGCAACGATTGCCACCACCAGGCCGAGGCCGAGTGTGATCGCCCAGTACTCGTTCGTCGACATCATCCACCAGCTTTCGATGCGAGATACTCACGAGCCGACGTCGCTGCGCCGACGATGCGGGTGGCGACCTGGTTGGTCGTGTCGACCTCCCACAGTGGCAGCGTGTTCACCTTTGCCTCGTCGAGGGCGATGACGATGTCCTCGGCCTTCTGTGCTGCCCGCGTCGCACCACGGATCAGCAGTGCCAGCAGCACGACGACGACCACGACGACGACCGCGCCGATGATCCAGCCAAGTACCCAACCGCTCACGGTGCACCCCCTGTTCGACCGATGGGTGCAACCTACACCTACCGCTCGCCGTGATGCTCCGCCCACGTCGATAGGTGTAGGTTGCACCTACGCGCACGACCGGAGGGGATCCGATGGAGCAGAGCGATGATCGCCCCTCGGGGGCGGCAGGCAGCGGGGTGATCACGCAGGAGCCGGTGACGCCGGGCGAGCCGGACTCACTCGGCCAGGCAGGCGCGATGCCAGGAGGCTCGGAGAAGAGCCACGGAACGTACGGCGCCTGCGACCCGCTGGCGCCGATCGGCATCCGCAGCCGCGAGCTCGAAGAGCCGGACGACACGCTGCGCATCGGCCCACTGCGCAAGATCTACCTGATCTGGCTCGTCGGCGCGTCCTGCGACGGCTGCACGGTCGCGGTCTCCGGCGCCACCCATCCTCGCGTCGAGCACCTGCTCACCGGCATCATCCCTGGCCTCCCTCGCGTCGAGATCATCCACACCGTGCTGTCGGTCGAGTCGGGTCCTGAATGGGTGGCGAACCTGTTCATGGCCGAGGCCGGCGAGCTGGATGCCCCCTACGTCATCACGTGGGAGGGCTCGGTGATGGACGAGACCCTGTCCGGCGATGGTTACTGGATGGGCCTCGGCGAGGACCCCGAGACCGGTCGGCAGATCACCAGCCTGGAGTGGCTCGACCGCCTGTCGCCCGGCGCAGCAGCCGTCATCGCCATCGGCACGTGCGCCACGTGGGGCGGCATCCCGGCGGCGAAGGGCAACCCGACCAACGCGATGGGGGTGATGGACCACCTCGGCAAGGACTACCGCTCGGCGTTCGGCGTCCCCGTCGTCAACATCCCCGGCTGTTCACCGATCGGCGACAACTACCTCGAGACCGCGGCCGCCGTGCTGCTGTTCCTCAACGGGTTGGCGCCGCTGCCAGAGTTCGACGAGCTCGGCCGGCCGGCATGGCTGTTCGGCGAGACCGTGCACCGCCACTGCCCGAGAGCCGGGTACTACGAAGAGGGCGTGTTCGCCGAGGCCTACGGCGACAAGGAGTGCCTTGTCGAGCTCGGCTGCTGGGGTCCCGTGGTGCAGTGCAACATCGCCGAGCGCGGCATGGTCGACGGCCACGGCGGGTGCATGCAGATGGGCGGCATCTGCATCGGCTGCACGATGCCGGGATTCCCCGACAAGTTCTCGCCGTTCTACGAAGCCCCTCCCGGGTCGATGGTGTCGAGCACGACCAGCAGGGTGGTCGGCAGCTTCATCCGGCGGATGCGCGAGGTCAGCAAGTCCGACAAGAACATGTCGACGCGTTGGACGGAGGACGCGCCGAGCGGTTGGGCCCGCTCTCGCACCGGGCCCCGCGGCGCGGAAAAGACCGTGCACCGCTTCTATTCCAAGTACCAGCACTCCAAAGAGTCCTACAACTAACGGGCCGGAGGGCTTCAAATGTGCTTCAAGAACCTTCCGATCGAGTTCGACGCTGCCGGCAATGCCCGGCTGCTCGAGGGGGTCGCCAACCCCTACGCCGTGACCGTCGCCGAGCCCAAGGGCTACGTGCGCCAGCACGACGGTCCGGGGGCAATGGTGGCGCCACCGCGCCTGCGTGAGTGGAGCATCGACCCGGTCACCCGCGTCGCCGGCGCGCTTGCGGTGCACACGGTCCTCGACCTGCAGAAGCGCGAGGCCGTGGAAGCGCACTCGCAGGCAATGTTGTTTCGCGGCTACGAGGTGATCCTCAAGGGTCGCGATCCTCGTGACGCGATCGACATCAGCTCGCGGGCGTGCGGCGTCTGTGGCGGCGTGCACTCCACCGTGTCCTCGCTCGCCATCGAGCAGGCGTTCGGCATCTGTCCGCCGCCGCTCGGCGTGCTCGTGCGCAACCTCGGCGAGGTCGGCGAGATGTTCTACGACCATCCGCTGCACCTCGGCCTCCTCGCCGGCCCCGACTACTCGACGTCCATCGTGTCGGTCACGAACCCCGAGCTCGTGACGCGGGCAGAATCGACGCGCTGCCCCCACGGCGACGTCCACGGGTACGCCACGATGAAGGACCTCATGGACGCGCTCAACCCGCTGACGGGGAAGATCTATCTCGAGTCGCTCGAGTACACACGCGTCGGGCGCATCATGTGCATGCAGATGTACGGCAAGTACCCGCACCCCTCGACGCTCGTCCCTGGCGGGGTGTCGACGACCATCAGCACGTCGTCGTTCAACGAGTACTACACGCAGCTCGGCAAGATCTTCGACTACTGCAAGGTGATGGCGGCCGTCTGGGACGACATCGCCGACTTCTTCCTCGAAGCCAACCCGGCGTACGAGCAGGTCGGTGCCCGCCCCACGAACCTCATCCAGACCGGCATCTGGGACGATCCCGAGGCGTACGACGCCACGTACGAGAACTGCAACGAGTGGGGCGACCGCCGCTGGGCGCTGCCGGGGATCATCCTCGATGGCGAGCTGCGCACCACCCGGCTGACCGACATCAACATGGGCATCGAGGAGTTCGTCGAGCACTCGTACTACGAGGACTGGACGACCAACGGCGCACCACGCTTCGCCACCGACCCTCTCGGCAACCCCATCTCGCCGTACCACGCGTGGAACAAGGAGACGATCCCGCGGCCGGAAGGCAAGAACTTCAAGGAGAAGTACAGCTGGGACTGTGCGCCCCGCTGGGACCGTCAGGTGATGGAGTCCGGCACATATGGGCGGATGTGGACCACCGCGCTCGCCGCCCGCACCCAGGAGAACCCGTTCCTCGAGGCAACCGGCGACGGGCTGCGCATCACGCTGCCACGCCACGGACTCCCCGAGACCGAGCTCAACTGGAAGATCCCCAACACGCTCAACGCCCTCGAGCGCAATCGCGGCAGGGCGTACGCGATGGCGTTCACGGCCGCGATCGGGATGAACTGCATCCTCAAGGCGTTCGAGTACTGGCGCAACGGCGAGACGGCGGTGAGCACGACGTACAAGGTGCCGAAGGACGAGCGCGTCGCCGTCGGGTTCTGGGAGGCCGGTCGTGGCTACCTCACCCACCACCTCCACATGGACAAGGGCAAGATCCTCAACTACCAGATCAACACGCCGTCCACCTGGAACGCGTCGCCTCGCGACCCGTTCGGCAACCCTGGCCCCTACGAGGAGGCGATCGTGGGAACGCCGATCCTCGAGAGCGTGAGCGACGACGACGTCAAGGGCATCGACATCCTGCGGGCGATCCGCAGCTTCGACCCGTGCATGCCGTGCACCACGCACATGGACACCGGCAAGGGTGTCATCGTGCGCGAGGTGAACTCCTGCGGCTGCACCTTGGAATGACCCCGAGTGTGATCGCGGGGCCGATCCTCGTCGGCGGCATAGGGTTGCCGTGGCTGCGTGATCTCGACTTCGGCACCCAGTTCATCGTCCGCGTCGAGCACGAACCGTGGCCCGACGGCGTGCTGCTGGAGGACCTCTCGTATGCTGCGCACCGCGTGCTGCACCGCCTGCAAGAGATCGTCCCCTCGAAGGTCGTGCTCGTCGGGGCGATGCCGCGCGACGTCGATCCGCCCGGCACGATCAGGCGGTACACGTTGGACCTGACCCCTCCCCCGCCGCAGGAGGTCCACGAGCGGCTGACGGAGTCCGTCGGCGGCATCATCGATCTCGACCACACCCTCGCCGTCGTGCGGCACTGGGGCGCCTTTCCCGACGACACGACCGTGATCGAGGTCGAGCCTGCAGACCGGTCGTTCGGCCTCGGCTTCAGCGACCCGGTCGAGCAGGTCGTCGACGAGGTGTTGCGTCTCGTGCGAGAGGAGATTGGCACCCCAGAGGTGGTGCGGTGACAGCGTCCGACGAACAACTGCCAGTTGACGACGTCCTCGCGCGCGTTGCCGCACTCGCCGAGGAGCTCGCTGCCCATCCCGAGGTGGGACCGCAGGTGCTCGAGCTGCTCGACTGGGTCGACGCCTTCCATCGCGACGGCCTCGGCCGGCTGGTCGAGATGATCAGAGCTTGGCGCGGCGAGATCTTCCTCGAGGCCGTTGCCGATGACGATCTCGCAGGCGGGCTGCTCGCTGCGTACGACCTCGGCGAAGGGGTCGTCGAATCGGCGGAGCGGGCCGTCGAGCGGGCAATGGCCGAGATCCGACCGCTCGCCGCGTCCCATGGCGGCGACATCGAGGTCGAGCGCATCGACGACGGCGTGGTCGAGGTACGTCTGCAGGGCACCTGCGACGGATGCCCGAGCGCTGCGGCGACGCTGACCCACGGCGTCGAGGCCGCACTGCGCCGGCACTGGGTCAGCTTCCGCCGCCTCGAGGTGAGCGAAGCAGCGCCGGTCGACCCTGCCAAGGAGGATCTGGAGTGCCCCGTCCCGGCACCGATCCCGCCGGCGTCGCCACCCACGCCGGCGGAGCCGCTGCTGCAGATACGCGGCCACGAGCAGGCGTGATGACCGGCGAGGATGCGGTGGCCCTCGCGTTCCGGGCGCGTGCGCTCGCGCAGGCGCACGCGCTGAGCGCCACCGCCCAGCGTCTCGTCAACCGTGCGGTGGCAGAAGAGGCAGAGACTCAGCCGAGGCCGGAGCTCGGTGCCTGGGCGGGCGCGGCGTTCACCCAGGGCTACTGCCTGCGACGGGTGGAGGAGGACGGCGAGGAGCTCGCGGTCGCCGAGTCCGACGACGAGTCACTCGATCGCGCCGCCACCGCCGTCGTCGCCGAACTGCGCAGGGGTACGGCCGACGACATGACGGTCGCGGCGCTCGACCTTCTCGTCGCATCGCAGGTCGAGCACCGCCTGGAACCGTGGCGCGACGAGCTCGACGACGCCACGTGGGCGGACCTCGAGCAGTACCTCACGTGGTGGGTGGTCAAGGGCTACGGACTGCGTGTCGCCGAGACGTCCGAGGTCGGGCCGTGATGCGCGTGCTCATCGCTGGGGTCGGCAACGTCCTGCGCGGTGACGACGGGTTCGGCGTCGAGGTGGCGAGGCGACTCGAAGCGATGACGCTGCCGGCCGGTGTGCGGGTCGTGGAGACGGGCATCGGCGGCATCGCGCTGGTGCAGGAGCTGCAGGACGGTTGGGACGTGTTGATCGTGGTCGACACCGTCGACCGCGGACGGCCGCCCGGTACGGTGCTGGTGATCGAACCCGACGTGGTCGACGTCGCCGCCATCAGCTGGAGCGAGCGCCACGATCTGCTCGCCGACATGCACCTCGCCACACCCGAACGTGCGTTGATGCTCGCCAGGGCGCTCGGGGTGCTGCCACCAGTCGTGCGCCTCGTCGGCTGCCAACCCTACGACGCCGAACGGGTGGGCCTCGGACTCGACCCGTCGCTCGTCGGCGCCCTCGATGTCGCCATCCGGCAGGTGCTCGACGAGGTCGAGCAATTCACGGGACAACACGCTGGTGACTGACGCTGCTGCCACCATCGATCGGCTGCGAGCCGAGCTCGGCGCAACGCCGAGGGAGACCAATCCGTACGAGCACGCATTGCTCGCTCACCGCCTCGGCCTGGCGAACGCCGAGGCCGTCACGGGCACACCCGACGAACGCCTGCGCCAGGCGCTCGCCTACTTCGACCTCGCAGCCACACTGCTCGATGCCAGGTTCCATCCCGTCGAGCGCGCAAGGGTGCTTACCGCTGCGGGCGCTGCCCGTCGCGGCCTCGGCGAGACCGCCGCCGCGCTCGATCTCTTCCGCCGCGCCTCAGCGTTGGCCGCAGGACGGGTGCGACCGGACGAGGCCGCGGCGATGGCGAACAACGTCGGCCTCGCGCTCCTCGAGCTCGGCGACGTGCCGGGCGCCGTGGAGCGATTCGACGAGGCTGCCGGCTTGTTCGACGTCGCCAGCGCGGAGGGGCGCAGGGGCCTCGCCTCCGCACTGCACAACCGTGGGCTCGCCCGCGCGACCGGTGCTAGCCAGTCCGACCTGGCGGCGGCGATCGGCGATTACGACGAGGCGATGGCGGCGGTGAGCTTCGACGACGCAGCGATGCATCACGGTCTCGTTCGCCAGAGCCGGGGCGTCGCAGCTGCGGCGCTCGCCGAGCTCGATCCCGAATCGGCGGCGCAGTGGCGGCGCACGGCGCTCGACGCGTTCACGGCCGCCCTCGAGGTGTTCGCCTGGCCGGACCATGCGGTCCACCACGGCATCGTCAGCTTCAACCTCGGACGGATGTGGGCGATCGGGGACGGCGACGACGATCTGCGGCGGGCAGTGCTCGGCTACGAAGATGCGATCACTGCCTTCGATCCTCGTCACCAGGCAGGACCGTGGCGCCAGGCGTACGAGGCAATGACGGCCGTCGAGCAGCGCCTTGCCACCGGGTATCCGGGTTGGACTCGTACCGACCACCTGCTGGCGTTGCTCGACGCCGACGGCGACGGCGCACCCCGCCTGATGCGGGGTCGTCTCGCTCGCTGGCTGCCGTTGCCTGCTGCTGCTCGTGACGCGGCGCTCGGTGGCTACGTCCGTGCGGCGATCCGCCAGGGCGGCGATGTCGGTGTGGGGGCGCTGACGCTCCTGCTCTCGACAGTGATCGAGCTGCCGGTCGAGGCGCAGTCCGTGGTGCTCGATGCCCTGATCGCAGTGCGCGCGGCCGCTGACGACGATGATCGCGAAGCTGTCGACCGGCTCGTCGATCGGGCGGTCGGCGAGGCCGTGGTGGGTCCGCAGCGGGTGTTCGTGCGCGACCACCTCGTCGCTGGAGGCTTCGAGCGGCCGTGATGATGGTCTCGGCACGGAGTGTGGATCGATGACTGCATCCGGCGATCCCGTCGTGACGGCGAAGGCGTTCGTCGGCGCAGTGGCGTGGGGCGAGCACACCACGGTGTGGGACCTGCTCGCACCCGATGCCCGCATCGCCGTGCTCGAGCTGGCCACCCGCAGGGGCATGGACCCGTTGCTGGCCGCCCGTCTGCGGGAGGGAACGGCCGGCGACGACGAACGTGACGGCTTCCTCGCCGACCTGCTCCACGGACTGCAAGCCGAGCTCGTCGGCGTCGAGGTGGACGAGTTGCGGTACCTCAGCGGCGATCGTGGGACGACCGTCGAGGACTCGGTGCTCGTGCATCTCGTCGCCGACGTGCCGGCCGAGCTCGGCGACGCCGTGCCGGTCGGCCGCATCGAGCTCGTGGTCACCGGCGGACGGTGGTCAGTCGTGCGTCTCGATGGCGCAAGTTGAGCAACGACTCGCAGCGACGGTTCGCGGTGGCGATCAACGCCGAGGCGTTGGCCCTCGCCTGGGCTCGTCAGGAATCGGGGCCGGCGGGATCCGTCGTGGTCGTCGACCACGAGATCAGCCCGCGCGGTCGTCTTGGCAGGCTGTGGCCGCATCCGGCGGAGCGCACCGCAGTCGTCGCCATGGTCTGGCGACCGGATCTCACCGCCGATCAAGCCGACCTCGTGTGGCTGGGAGCGTCACTCGGTCTCCTCGCCGCCGCCCGTCAGGTGGCGGGCGACTCGGTGATGTGCGGCTTGTCCTGGCCGGACGTGCTCGTCGACGCAGACGAACAACGGGTCGGCGAGGTTCGGGCAGAAGTGCAGCTCGGGCCGGGACGGGTGACGTCGGCGGTCGTGACGGCACGACTCGACGTCACCGCGTTGGGTGCGCTCGACCGCGACGCCGTGCTGGATGCGATGATCGACGGGCTCGGCGCCGGCGCCGCCGAGCTCGCCACGGGCGTCGACCGCCTCCGCGAGACGTACCGCAGCTGCTGTGTGCTGACCGGGCGGCGAGTCACGGCGCGACTGTTGCCGCGTGGCGTGACAAGGGGCACGGTGCGCGGCGTCGATGCCAGCGGCCGGCTCGAACTGGTGTCGTCGACCGGCCTCGTGGAACCGGTCGCCGTCGTCAGTTTCGATCGGCTCGACGTCGTCCGAGACGATCCCACCCGGACGGCGGACTGACTCGCTCCGCCGTCACCGAACGACATCGATGACCACTCCGTCGCTGACGGAGATGGCCGACGCTGCGGCCATCCCGGCATCGAGCGTGACGAGGGGGCAGTCGAGCGTCTGAGCCAGCGCCACATACGCCGCGTCGTACATCGTGAGGTTGGCACGGAACTGCCACATCGCCGCCCTGGGCGACTTCGACCCCGAGCAGATGGGGGGCGTGCAGCGTCTGGTCGGCATCGGCGAACCGCTCGGCGACGCCGCCGGCGAGCGGCAATCCGAGTAGCCACTCGAGGACAGCCGAGGCGTCGGTGACGATCACCGGGCGTCGCGCTCGGCCCGTACCGACTCGGCTGCAGACTCGCTCAGGACCGCGCGCTCGCGAGCGCCGACCCGTTCGAGCAGCTCACGCCGCGTCGGCCGCTCGAGGGACCGTCGAAGCTCGGCAAGGGCCACCGGCGACGGCGCGGATCCACACGTGAACGGCGGCAGCACGCCGACCCGGCCGGAGCCGCGGCCGAAAGCGCAGCTACTTGGTGCGGACCTTCGTCAACGCGTAGTCGACCAACGTCTCGGTGAGGGCGACGTCGTGGACCTTCTGGGCGTGTTC
>JACDGA010000180.1 GCA_013815505.1 Acidimicrobiia bacterium | reverse complement strand
AACTGGCGTCCCTCGACACGGCGCACGGGGATGTTGTGCAGGTTCGGGCGGTCGGAGCTGAGCCGTCCGGTGCGAGCCACGGTCTGGTTGAACGTGGCATGGATGCGACCGTCGGCGGCAACCTCGGCCAGGAGCCCCTCGGCGTATGTGCTGCGCAACTTCTCCAACTCGCGGTACTGCAACAGCGGCCCGATGAACTCCGGCCACTGGTCGCGCAACTTCTCGAGCGTCTGCGCGTCCGTGGAGAAACCTGTCTTCGTTCGCTTCGGCGGGTTGAGCCCGCGCTCGTCGTACAGGATCTGACGCAACTGGATCGGCGAGTTGAGGTTGAGGTCGTCGCGCCCTGCGAGCTGGCGCAGCTCGCCGCCGAGGCGGCGCACCTCGCTGTCGAGCCGGGCGCTGAGCGTGCGCAGCTCGTCGCCGTCGACGGCGATGCCGACGTGCTCCATCTGGGCGAGGACGCGCACCAGCGGGTTCTCGAACCGCTCGTAGAGGTTCGTCATGCCGTAGGCGTCGACGGCCTTGGCAACGGGACCGGCCAGGTGATGCACGGCGAGGGCCGCGCGAGCGGCGCGCATCCTGGCATCGATGACGGTGCCGTCAAGGTCGAGCTTGCCGGCGTCGGCGGCGCTCTCGTCAGGCATCACGAACGGCGTGAACCGCTCGAGGACGTCGCGCAGGTCGTAGCGGGCCTGCGCCGGGTCGACGAGGTAGGCGGCGATGGCGGTGTCGAGGCGCAGCCCACGGCTGTCGATGCCGGCGGCGAGCAGTGAGCGCATCAGCGACTTCGCATCGTGCGCCCGCATCGGCGCCGTCACCATCGCCTCGGCGACGGCCGGGTCGTCGAGGTGGTCGACGGGGATCCAGGTCACGTCGACGACGGTGGCGGGTGCAGCATCGTCGCCCGCGGCACCGTCCGCGCCGACCGCGCCGTCGCCGGAGGCAACGACGGCGATCCCGGCGAGCGGCGATCGTCCCGGCTCGAGGCCGTCCCATCCGCCGGCGACCGACACCAGATCACCCGACAGCAGTGTCGCGCTCGCGGCCGGGTCGAGACTGTCGTGCACTTCGGGTTCGAGCGGCTGGCGATCGTCGTCAGCGATGATCTCAGCGCTGCCCTCGAGCGCCTCGGCGAGCCGGTCGCCGAGCGTGCGGAACTCGAGGAAGTCGAAGAGCCGCTTCACCTCCTGCGGGTCGGGTGAGACGGCGAGGGTGTCGAGGTCGACGTCGATCGGCGCGTCGCGGCGCAGGATCATCAGCTCGTGGTTGCGACGCACCCTCGCCTCGTGCTCGGCGAGCGAGGCGCGAAGCTTCGGCGTCTGGTCCTCGACGTGGGCGAAGATGCCGTCGAGGCCGCCATAGGCGTTGATGAGCTTCGCCGCCGTCTTCTCCCCCACACCCGGGACACCGGGCAGGTTGTCGCTCGGGTCGCCACGCATCGCCGCGTACTCCGGGTACTGCGCCGGCGTGACGCCGGTGCGTTCGACGATGCCGGCCTCGTCGTAGAGGGCGTAGTCGCTGACGCCACGGCGGTTGTACAGCACGCGCACAGACGGGTCGCGCACCAGCTGGTACACATCGCGGTCACCCGTGACGATGAGCACCTCCTTGCCCGCCTCGACCGCACGCTCAGCGACGGTGGCGAGCAGGTCGTCGGCCTCCCATCCCGCGAGGTCGATCGTCGTGATGCCGAGCGCGTCGAGCACCTCGCGGACGAGGCCCATCTGCTGGCGCAGGATGTCGGGAGCTGCCTCGCGCTGCGCCTTGTACTCCGGGTCGGCGTCGTGGCGGAACGTCGGTTCCGGCCGGTCGAACGCCACGAGCACACCGCCCGGGCGATGGTCCTTGAGCACGTTGATCAGCATCGACGTGAAGCCGAAGACGGCGTTGGTCACCTGACCGCTGGCTGTCGCCATGTCGCTCGGGAGCGCGAAGAAGGCGCGGTACGTCAGCGAGTTGCCGTCGATCAGGACGAGTGGCGCCACCGGTTCCGACGCCCTACGACCCGGGCACGAGCGTGCCGTCGAGGAGGTCGCTCGAGACGTCTCGCATCTTGCGCCGGTTGCGCATCGCCTCGCGCTGGATGTACGTGAACGCCTCCTGCTCGGACATGGCATGGCGATCCATGAGCACGCCCTTTGCGCGGTCGATGAGCTTGCGCGTCTCGAGCTGTTCACCGAGGGCGTCGATCTCGCCGCTGAGGTTGCGCAGTTCGCCGAACCTGCCGATCGCGACCTCGATGGCGGGCACGAGATCGCTCTTCTGGAACGGCTTCACGAGGAACGCCAGCGCGCCGACGTCGCGCGCCTGCTCGATGACCTCGCGCTGGCTGAACGCCGTGAGGATGAGGATGCCGCAGATCTTCTCGCCGGCGATGATGCGCGCCGCCTCGATGCCGTCCATGCCGGGCATCTTGATGTCGAGGATGGCGAGGTCGGGACGCAGCCCGCGCACGAGCTCGACCGCCTCGTCGCCGCGGCCGGTCTCGCCGACGACGTCGTAGCCCTCCTCCTCCAGCGTCTCGCGGAGGTCCATCCGGATGATGGCCTCGTCCTCGGCGATGACGACGCGGATCGTCACCGTGGAGTCCTCGACGAGAGTCGGTCGAGCAGGTCGTTCTGCTGACGTTCGAGATCGGCGAGGCCATCGCGCAGGTGCTGGCGGTGTCGCGCCATCGCGTCGGCATGGCGTCGGGCTTCGCGTGATTCAGCCGATGCCGACGGCGTCTCGGACACGAGGGAGCGCAGCTCGAGGTCGTCGGCCTCCTCGGCGAGCGAGCGCAGCTGCTCGTCGACCATATCGAGCTCGTCGCGCACCGCACGCAGCCGCGACGCGTTCTGCGTCAGGCGTCGCTCGAGCAGCCAGGAACCCATAGGGACCTCGATGATAGTGCCCTGTGCCGGATGCCCCCGGTTGTGACCGACGTCATGTTCCATCTCGCTCTGCTTCGTGTAGTACTGGTAGTGCTTGCTTTTGCTAGCACTACTTCCTCAACCCAGGAGACCCGATGAACGCCCCCTTCACCACCCTCACCGAGACCGCCCGTGAGCGCCTCGTCGAGACGCTCGACCGCCTCGAGCGCGACCTCCCGGCGCTGCCCGCCTCATGGCTGCGCCTCAACCGCACCGTCGCTCGCGCCGGTGTCGCCCAGGCCGAGAAGCTGAACGACACGTTCACCACGACGATGACGAACCTCGTCGCCGCCGGCCGGACGTCGTCCAACACCGTCGTCGGTCAGGCCCGCGCCGCCAGCGACCAGGTGATCAGCAACGTCGTGACGGGTGTCCGCCAGGTCGTCGGTCAGTCGCAGGCGCAGAGCCGTCGCTTCGGCGACGTCGCCGGCACCGAGACGTCCAAGCTCGCCTCGCAGGTCCGTCGTCAGGCGACCGACGTCGCGTCCGCAATGGAGGACACGGCGACGAAGAACGTCAAGACGGCCGTACGCGCCGCCGAGAGGATGGCCGACGACGTCACGGCGACCGCCAAGACCACGACGCCGAAGACAACCACGACGAAGACAACCACGCCGAAGACAACCACGCCGAAGACCGTCGCGAAGTCGGCGACCACGGCGACCACGACGAAGTCGTCCGCAACCTCTGCCTCGCATGGCCGAGGGTACGCCTCGTGGACCAAGTCCGACCTGCTCGACCGTGCGCAGGAGCTGGACATCGAGGGCCGCACGACGATGAAGAAGAACGAGCTGATCAAGGCGCTGCGCGCCGCCAACTGAGCTCACGTTCCCCCCACGTTCTGGAGGTGGAGATTCGACCGATCGGTCGGATCGCCACCTCCAGTTCGGGTTTTCAGACGACGTTGAGCACCACGTCGATGTTGCCTCGGGTGGCGTTGGAGTACGGGCAGACGGCGTGTGCCGCCTCGGCCAGCTTCCGGGCGGTGTCCTCGTCGACGTTGGGGATGTGCACGTCGAGCTCGACCGCGAGCTCGAACCCGCCGCTGTCGTTGGCGCCGATCCCGACCGTCGCCGACACCTGTGAGTCGCTGACGTCGGCCTTCTCACGCATCGACACCACCTTCAGCGCCGAGTGGAAGCACGCCGAGTACCCGGCGGCGAACAGCAGCTCCGGGTTGGCGTAGTCGCCACCGGGGCCACCGAGCTCGGCCGGAACCCTCAGGTCGAGGTCGAGCGCGCCGCCGTCGTCGGCGACATGGCCGTTGCGGCCGTCCCCCGTTGCGTGGGCCACTGCGGTGTAGGCGATGTCCATCGCCGCAACGTACTCGTGCCCCGGGTGGGACTCGAACCCACACCGTACGGATTTTGAGGCCGTTGCCTCTGCCAATTGGGCTACCGGGGCAGAGTTGCGAGCGTACCGTTGCCGCGCAGCAGCCCGCCGCGCGTGGCGAGGGAAGCGCCAGCGACGAGCCACACGCGGCGCGAGGAGAAAGCGCAGCGGACGACGAACCCGCAGCAGCGCGCGGCGAGGGAAGCGCCAGCGACGAGCCACACGCGGCGCGAGGA
>JACDGA010000179.1 GCA_013815505.1 Acidimicrobiia bacterium | reverse complement strand
CCTCGAGTGACGCCGAGCTCGCAGCGATGGTGGCGAGTGACCCCGGCGCGGTGATGGCGACGAGTGGTGGTGACGTGCATGCCGCACTCGGCCGCCCGTCAGGCCGCGGCGCGACCGCGCGACGTCTGCCGATGGACCTCCTGCGCCTGAGCTGGGAGGGAGACAGCGCGCTCGCCGTCGCGCACGCCGTCCTGCGCACGACGTGGTGGCGCGGCACCGTTGTCGCCGTGATGAACGTCGAGCGACTCGGCACCTGGGACGTCGCTCCGCAGGCCCACCCCAACGACGGCCGCGCCGACGTCGTGACGGTGGCGCGCTCGATGTCACTGCGCACGCGGCTCGCGGTGCGCCGCCGCCTCCCGACCGGCACGCACCTGCCGCATCCCGACATCGAAGTGCGGCGGCGAGCCGAGGGCGCCGTCACCGTCGGCGGCGAGGCCGATCTCTGGATCGACGGCGTGCGACACGGCCGCTGCCGGCAGCTGACGTTCGTCGTCGAGCCCGACGCCTACTCGCTCGTCTGCTGAACTGGCGCGATGCGCGCCTGGATCCTCGACGACTCGCCCGGCACCTACCGTCTCGGCGACATCGATCTGCCGGACGTAGGACCCGACGACGTCAAGATCCGCGTCGTGACGAGCGCCCTCAACCAGATGGACCTCTGGGTCACGAAGGCGATGCCGAAGCCTCCGTTGCCGCACGTTCCCGGCTGCGACGTCGCCGGTGTCATCGAGGAGGTCGGCAGTGCCGTCACGCACGTCGCTGCCGGCGACGAGGTCGTCGTCAACCCCGGCGTGTCGCCGGTCGCCGACATCGTCGCCTTCGGCAACGACAGCCCGATGGGGCCCGGGTTCAAGATCTTCGGCGAGCACTGCTGGGGCGGCCACGCCGAGTACGCGATCGCCCCGTCGCGCAACGTCGTCGCCCGCCCCGCGTCCCGCTCGTGGGATGAGTGCGCTGCGTACCCTCTCGCGTCCCTGACGGCGCTGCGGATGCTCCGAAGGGCACGGCTCGCCTCGACCGACACCGTGCTCGTCGTCGGCATCGGGTCGGGTGTCTCGTGCGCTGCGCTCGCGATCGCCCGCCGGATGGGAGCTCGGGTCATCGCCACGAGCCGCGACGAGGCGAAGCGGGCGGAGGCGCTCGAGATGGGTGCCGATGCCGTCATCGACTCTGCCGCGCCGCGCTGGGACGTCACGGCCGACATCGTCATCGAGAGCGTCGGCCCGGCGACGTTCGAGCAGTCGTTGCGGGCGCTGCGCCCCGGCGGGCGGCTCGTCGTGTGCGGCGGCACGTCGGGAACGAGCGTCGAGATCAACCTGCCGCGGCTGTTCTTCAAGCAGTACGAGATCATCGGCTCGTCGATGGGCAGCTACGAGGAGTTCGCCGATCTGACCGTGCTCGTCGAACGTGGCCTCGACGTGCGCGTCGACGAGGTGTTCGCCTTCGACGACTATCCGGCAGCACTCGAACGCCTCGCCGCCGGCCGCCAACTCGGCAAGATAGTGATGGAGCACTGAGCGGGCGCGTCTGATCCGACGTCGGCGCCCGAAGGGGGTACCGAGCCGAAGGCGACCGAGATGGAGGTCCCGCCGGCCGCCGAGTGCGTGTCCGGCGAGGCGGATTCGTCGCGGACGATCACGATCCGCGTCGACGACGAGGTCGGTGGCTTCGGCAGCATCGGCTCCCAGGTGCCGAGCGGCTTGACGCCCGGCACCGTGCGCGTCGTCGTCGAGACCGACGAGGAGAACGCCGACCCGATCACGGTCACGCTGCAATCCGAGGACGGGGCTCAGCAGATCGCCGGCGTCGAGCCAGCCGCGACGTGCGGCGTCGATCTCGAGCTCGCCGGCGGCGACTACGTCGTCACGAGCGACGTGACCGACGGCGACGCCGAGTTCACCGTCGTCGAGGAGTGACCTCACCTCGGTTCTGTGTCACCACATACGACAGGCCCCGTCGTTTGTCGTGACACACAGCGCTGGGGGGTGAGGCGCGGGCACGGGGGTCGTTCGCGTCCCGATTGCCGCTGGGGGGCTGGTGCGGCCTCGTAGCATCGCTGGCTGTGACGGTCTACGTCCCCGAGCAGTTCGCCGACGACGAGGCCGACGTCCTGCGGCGGTACTTCACGAACCTCGATGGACCGGTGTTCGCCCTCGTCAACCTTCCAGAGGTCGTCAAGGGCGCGCTGTTCGCTCGCTACAGCCGGAGCCCGAAGAGCCTGCGCCGGCTGTTCCTCGACGAGTTCGTCGGCGAACTCGACATCTCGGGTGATCACACCGTCGACGCCACCATCGGCCTCGAACGCGCCGAGCAGCTCTACGAGCGTGTGTTCTTCGAGTACGGCGACGACTCGGTGGCGCAGCTCGGTGGCGTTCACCTCGCCTGCGAACAGGCCTCCAACCTCCTGACGAAGATCCTGGAGTGGGGCAGGCTGATGAGCTACCTCGAGCAGAGCACGCGCTACATCGCCTACGACGCCCGCCTCGGCGGAAGGTACCGGTACCACCGTGACGGCGCGCTCCTGTCGAGCCGGCTCGGCGCCCGCTACGTGGGCGACGTGGATCGCATCTTCGACGCCTACAGCACCACCATCGACGCTGTGACCGAGCACGTGCGAGACACCGTGCCCCGCGATCCGAGCGACAGCGAGTTCGTGTACCGGCAGGCGACGCGAGCCAAGGCACTCGACGCCGCGCGCGGCATCCTGCCGGCCGCCTCGCTGTCCAACGTCGGCATCTACGGCTCGGGACAGGGTTTCGAAGCACTGCTGCTGCGGATGCGCAGCCATCCGCTGCCAGAGGCACGCGAGTACGCCGAGCTGATGCTGTTCGAGCTACGCAAGGTGATCCCGAGCTTCCTGCGCCGTGTCGATCTGCCAGAGCGTGGCGGTGCGTGGAGCGACTACTTCGCCGACACGCGGGCGCGAACCGAGCTCGCCGTGCAGAGCCTCTTCGAGGGCAGCGAGGCCGAACCCGTCGACGAGGTCCGGCTGCTCGACTGGGACCCCGACGCCGAGGACAAGATCCTCGCTGCCGCCTGCTACGTCCACACGTCGCTGCCCGAGGACCAGGTGCTCGCACGCGTGCGCACGATGTCGGACGACCAACGGGCGTCGCTGCTGCGCGCCTACGTCGGCGAGCGCGCCAACCGACGCCACAAGCCGGGAAGGGCATTCGAGCGGTGCAGCTACCGCTTCGACGTGCTGTCGGACTACGGAGCGTTCCGCGACCTGCAGCGGCATCGCATGCTGACGATCGACTGGCAGCCGCTGACGCCCGATCACGGCTACGTGCGGCCGGGCCTCGTCGACGAGGCGGGTTGCACAGAGGTGTACGACGAGGCGCTCGAGCGGTCGGCGGCGCTCTACCACGCGCTGCGCCCGGAGTTTCCCGAGCAGGCCCGGTATGCGGTGTCGATGGCCTACCGCATGCGCTACTCGATGCAGTTCAACGCACGCGAGGCGATCCACATGCTCGAGCTTCGGTCCTCGCCACAGGGACATCCCGCCTATCGCCGGGTCGCGCTGGAGATGCACCGACTGATCGGCGAACAGGCCGGCCATCGAGCCCTCGCCGCTGTGATGACGCACATGACGACGGCGGCACCCGAGCTCGAACGGCTCGAATCGGAGCGTCGCGCCGCTGCCAGGCGGACGCCCGTCGACGAGCCTTCGTCGACGCTGCTCTGAGCGCTACTGTGCCGTCTGTCACGGGCACGGTTCCGGTCACTTCATGGTGATCCCCATATGATCCGCCGCGACTGCGCACAGATCCGACCACGACGAAGTGATGGGCGATGGCTGAGGAAGAGAACGAACAGGCTGACGACACCGACGAGGCTCTCGACACGTCTGCGGACGAGCCGAGTGAGGATCTCCTCGTCGACGCCGATGCCGACGCCGACGACGACGTCGAGGTGTTCGGCGAGGTTGCCGATGTCTTCGAGTCCGATGACGACGACGCCGCCGCCACCACCACCACCGAGGATGACGAGGAGGAAGAGGCCGCGGAGGGCGACGACGCCGCCGAGGCCACGGCGACGACTCGGAAGAAGAAGGTCGACGAGGAAGAGGACGACGACGACGAGATGCTGGCTCCCGACGACGTGGAGGCCGATCTCGACCGCATCCTGAAGGACCGCATGGTCACGTCCGACGAGCAGGACGACGACGATGACGACGACAGCACCGAGACGGCAGCGCCCGAGCGTGGCGACGACTCCGGTCGTCTGCAGCCGAAGCGCTCCGACGAGGTGCTGTGCAGCTCGTGCTTCCTCCTCGTACGCACGTCGGCGCCGGGATGCCCGGTCGGTGACGACGCCTGCCCGGTGTTCTCCTGATGGTCGATGCCCGGCCGGCACTGCGGCTGATCGATCTCGCCGTGTTCGCCCCGATCGGGGCCTTGTCGGTCGTGCGACGCAAGATCGAGTCGCAGCTGACCGTCGCCCGAGCGGTCGGGGAGATGGCGGTGCAGGTCGGGGTGCAACAGGTGCGCGCGCGA
>JACDGA010000178.1 GCA_013815505.1 Acidimicrobiia bacterium | reverse complement strand
GCGCTGCCGGGCTCGGCGTGGGCGCCGCCGGAGGTGACGCTTTGCGCGCTCGGCCACCGATGACCGCCCTGCCGCTCGACGCCTCACGCGGCGGTGGCGTGGTGGGCCCGGCCTCGGTGGTGGACGCGAGGGCGTCGACGGCACGTTCGAGGCGAGCCAGCCGTTCGGCGAGCTGCTCGGTGGCCGTGCCGGCCTCGGGGCTGCAGAGCCGGACCGTGGCGACCTCGACAAGCAGCCGCGGCTCGGGCACATGCCGCATCTCGACGAGCATTTCGCCCAGCAGCTCGATGGCACGCACGAGGCGAGGTGCACCCAGCTGCGCCGCCGCCGCCGACACGGTGTCGATGCGGTCGCTCGGCAGCTGCACGAGGTCGGGCGCCATCAACGACAAGAACCCGTCGCGCAGGTGACGGATGAGCCGATCGGTGACGGCACGGGCGTCGTCACCGAGGTTGACGGCCCGCGCGATCGCAGTGAGCGCCCGACCGGCGTCGAACACCGTGAGCGCGTCGACATACTCGTCGAGGAGCGTCGTGGCGGGATCGTCCTCGTCGCCGCCGGCGGCGATCAGCTCGAGCGCCGACAGCGCATCGCGTGCCGAGCCTGCACCCTGCGTGACGGCCTGGTCGATGGCGTGATCGCTGACGGCGAGTCCGGCGTCGGTGGCGACCCAGCGCACGTGCTCGCCGAGCGTGTCGGCGGGCAGCAGGCGGAAGCGCAGATGCTGCGTCCGGCTGCGGATGGTGTCACTGACCTTTTGCGGGTCGGTGGTGGCGAGCACGAACACGACGTGGTTGGGAGGCTCTTCGAGCGTCTTCAACAGTGCAGCTTCAGCCGCCCGCGAGAGCATGTGCACCTCGTCGAGGATGTACACCTTGTGGCGCCCCGGCGTCCCCAGCGATGCGCGCTCGATGAGCTCGCGCATCGCGTCGACCCCGTTGTTGGAGGCGGCGTCGAGCTCGTGCACGTCGTAGCTGGAGCCCGCCTCGACGGCGAGGCACGAGGCGCACTCGCAGCACGGCTCACCCTCAACCGGGTTCTCGCAGTTGAGCACCTTGGCGAGGATGCGTGCCGATGTGGTCTTACCGGTGCCACGGGGGCCTGAGAACAGGTAGGCCTGGCCCTCCCTGCCTGATCGCACGGCATCGCGCAGCGCGCGCACGACGTGGTCCTGTCCCCTCAGCTCGGAGAAGCGACGGGGGCGGTAACGGCGGTAGAGCGACGGGGTGGCCATCTGCGGGCGAGCCTACCGATCAGGTGTGACAGCGGAGCCTGGCCGACGACCCGGCGCGGGGCCGGCATCCCGGCCGCTCCTGCGCAGGTGACTACCGTACTGCGCAGTGAGCTACCGGGCTGCGTCCACACATCGCAGGCGCCGTCGCCGAGACGCCTCGTGGCGGATGGCGATCGGCGCGCTGCTGCTGCTCTGCGGCCTCACCGCGCTCGTGTCGGCGGCCGGCGGCGAGGAGGCCGCGGCGCAGACTGCGCTCGACAGCTCCGACCCGGCGGACGGGTCAACCCTCGAGCGCTCGCCGGACGAGCTGGTGCTCAACTTCACGCGGCCGCTCGGGGAGACGAACCGCGTCTTCGTCGCCTGCAACTCCAACCCGGCTCGCCAGATCAGCCGGCCACAGCTCTCGGACGACGAGCGCACGCTGACCGTCGAGGTGATCCGGTCGCTGCCAAAGGGGACGTGCACGGCGTCGTGGCGGGTCAGCGAGCCCGATGGTCGCCCGGCGGCCACTGGGAGCTTCACGTTCGAGGTGGAGGCGGCCCCGGCGACGACTTCCCCCGACACGACGTCCGCCTCCACAGGGGACGGCGAGGGTGACGGCGGTTCGTCGACCGACGCGACGGGCGCGACGACCGCCGGCACCGAGGCGTCGGGCGACGGCGAGGTTGGTGGCGAGGGCGGCGGCGACGAGGGTGATTCGGCCGCAGCAGAAGTGGCGCCGATCGGCACGTTCGGCAGCGCATGGGGTCTCTGGCTCGGCCGGCTGCTGTCGATCGGCGGGATCGCCGTCGTGTTCGGCTCGCTCGTACTCATCGCCGTCGCATGGCCGGAAGGCCCCGAGTACATCATCGCCGTGCGGTTCATCCGTGCCGCCTGGATCGTCGGCCTCGTCGGCACGGTGCTCTACGTCGCCGCTGCAACCGCGTCGGCCACGGGAGGCTCGCTCGGGAGCAGCATCAACCCGGTCGAGTGGAGCGACCTGCTCGACGCCGGCTGGCCGGGGCGGGCGGCACTCGCACGCCTGCTGCTCGTCATCGCCGCCGGGTGGGTGGCGTTCCTGCCCGAGCGTGCCGTCGAGTCCACGACCCAGCTCGTCGGGCTCGGCATCCCGGCGCTCGCCGTCGCAACCATCGGCCTCACCCGCACCACCGGCGACCTCGTCGCGCTCGGCATCGGCATGGCCGTCCTCCACGCCCTCGCGATGGCTGTGTGGATCGGCGGCGCACTGTTCGTCGCCCGCATCGTGCTCGCCGGGTCGGGCGACGAAGACCTCGTCCACGCCGTACGTGGGTTCAGCAGGCTGTCGATGCCCGCCATCGCCGTCACCGTCGTCACCGGCATCGTGCAGCTCGTACGCCTCGACGGCGGCGACCTGTTCACCAGCGGTCACGGGCGCGTGCTGCTCGGTAAGTCACTCGTCGTCGCGCTGGCTGTGTTCATCGCCGTCGCCGCTCGCCAGGCCGTCGTGACCCGCCTCGCACGAGCCAGGGAGATGGAGGCGCAGGACGCCGACCGGTTGCGCAGGGCATTCGCCTTCGACGCGCTGCTCGGACTCGGCGCCCTCGCGCTGACCGGTTGGATGCTCACGTACCCGACACCCAACGACACGGGCGCCGCCACCACCGGCGACTTCGCCGTGACCGAGCGAGTCACTGATCCCGAATCGGGTGTCGACATCGCCGTGTCGCTGTCGCCCGGACGCGTCGGGCGCAACGAGCTGATGGTCGAGGTGTTCGAGCCTGGTGAGGGTCTGCGCGGCCTGGAGGTCACGTTCATTCCGCCGGAGGGATCCGACAGCCCGCGCATCACCCAGGCCATCGGTCTCAACGGCGAGGGGCTCGCCGTGTCGTCGCCCGGCGGCGGGATCCCGCTCGCCGATGCGGGCACCTGGACGATGGTCATCAACGCCTCGACGCCTGACGGATCGATCGCGGGTGGGCGCAACACGTTCGACGTGCGGCGTGCGGATGGGTCACTCGTCGACTCGGTCGTTGGCTCGGACACCGACCCCACGTCGGCAACCACGACGGACGACACCGCGACGACCACGGGGTCGACCGCGACGGACACGACCGGCGACGGTTGACCCGGCCGCTGGCCTGTCGCGTCGAGCGCCGAGACGATCAGTTGGAGCCGACGAACTCGGCGAAGTCGACGGGACTGGCGACGTCGAGCTGGTCGTACGTGCAACTGGCCGGCTCGCGATCGGGGCGCCACCGCACGAACTTGACGCCGTGGCGGAACCGCCCAGACTCGAGCTGACCGAACGTCACCTCGAGCACCCGCTCGCAGCGCAGCGGATGCCACGACAGGTTCTTGCCGGCGTTCCACCGGCTGACGGCACCGGGCATGCGGCCCTCGGACGCAGCGTCGGCCTCCGCCCACCCTCGCCACGGATGGTCGTCGAGGGCGTGCTCGCGTAGCGGCTCGATCTCACTCATCAGCTCGGAACGGAACTTGACGGAGAACCCGGCGCAGACACCGACGTGGTGCAGCGTGCCGTCGTCGTCGAACAGCCCGAGCAGGAGTGACCCGACACCGTTGCCGTCCTTGTGCACGCGGAACCCGGCGACGGCGCACTCGGCCGTGCGCTGGTGCTTCACCTTCACGAGCGTGCGCTTGCCGGGGACGTAGGGATCCTCGCCACGCTTGGCGACGACTCCGTCGAGCCCGGCGCCCTCGAAGTCGGCGAACCAACGCTGCGCCTGGTCGGGGTCGTCGCTCGCCGGCGTGACGTGCACGTCGGCGGCGGTCGTCACGATGTCGTGCAGCAGCGCCCTGCGCTGCTCGAACGGGCGATCGAGCACGCGGTCGTCGTCGAGGGCGAGCACGTCGAAGGCGACGAACGACGCCGGGGTCTGCTCGGCGAGCATGTTCACCCTCGACGCGGCGGGGTGGATGCGCTGGGTCAACGAGTCGAAGCTCAACCCGCCTTCGGGGTTGGCGACGACGATCTCGCCGTCGACGACGCAGCGCGACGGCACCGCCGGCGCAAGCGCAGCGGCGACCTCGGGGAAGTAGCGGTTGAGCGGCCGCAGGTTGCGGCTCTGGAGGTAGACCTCGTCGCCGTCACGGAACACGAGGCAGCGGAACCCGTCCCACTTCGGCTCGTACCACCAGCCCTCACCGGTCGGGACGACCCGTGCGAGCTTCGCCAGCATCGGTTCGATCGGCGGTGCCAGCGGCAAGTTCGAGAGGGACGGTTCGTCGGACACGGTGACGATCTTTTCAGACGTGCGGGAACCGTGGGACACGTTGAGTCGTCCAA
>JACDGA010000177.1 GCA_013815505.1 Acidimicrobiia bacterium | reverse complement strand
ACGGTCGGTGGAACCACATCGCGTGGTCGAGGCTCGCCATCTGGATGCCGGTGTCGTTCCATCCGAGCCCGAACGGCAGCAACGTCGTGTCGAGCAGCGTCATGTCGCTGGCGTACGTGACGACGCAGGCATGGACGACATCGTCGTCAGGCAGCGAGCCGGCGGCGCGGAGCCACACCTGTTGGCCGGACGCAGTGACCCCGGCGCGCGACATCGGGTCGTCTCGGATGTAGCGGATGTCGATCGGTCGTGGCCGGTCCCACGAAGGCCCCAGCGCCTCGCGGTGCGGCTCCATCCTCGTCTTCCAGTCGGGCAGCCCGTCGGGATCGGGGAGATCCGGCGGCATCAACTCTTGGAAGTCGAGGCCGGTCTCGCCGATGTGGAAGCTGGCGTGCAGGTTGAAGATCGCCCTTCCGTGCTGGATCGCCATCACGCGCCGTGTCGTGAAGCTGCGACCGTCGCGGAGGCGGTCGACGTCGTACAGGATGGGTTTGGTCGGATCGCCGGGGCGCAGGAAGTAGGCGTGCAGCGAGTGGACGCTGCGGTCCGGCTCGTCGACCGTGCGGGCGGCGGCAACGAGCGCCTGACCGGCCACCTGGCCACCGAACACGCGCTGCATGCTCTCGTCGGTCGAGCGGCCGCGGAACATGTTGACCTCGATCGGTTCGACGTCGAGGAGTGAGAGCAGCTCCTCGAGCACGTCACCTGGCACGGCGCCATGTTGCCACCGCTACCGTGCGCACGTGGAACTCCCTGACAGCTGGCGCAACGTGGCGTTGGGGACGAAGGGATTCATGCCGGCCGACGAGGGCGATGCGCTGCACGCTGCGGCGCTCGAGGCGGCAGCGGCGGTGCCCGAGCTGCCGTTCGTGGAGGTCGGCTCGTACTGCGGACGGTCGACCATCTGGCTGGCCGCTGCGGCACGAACTGCAGGTCGCGTCGTCTTCGCCGTCGATCACCATCGCGGCTCGGAGGAGAATCAGCGAGGGTGGGAGCATCACGATCCCGACGTCGTCGACGGCGAGGTCGGGCTGATGGACACGCTGCCGTTCCTTCGCAGGGCCCTGTTCGACGCCGGCGTCGAGGACTGGGCGATCCCGGTGGTCGGGCGTTCCGCGCTCGTCGCAGCCCACTGGACCACACCGGCCTCGTTCGTGTTCATCGACGGCGGCCACGGTGCCGAACCGGCGCGCGCCGACTTCGCGGGGTGGTCGCCGCTCGTCGCTCCCGGCGGCACGCTGGCGATTCACGACGTCTTCCCCGATCCGGCCGACGGCGGTCGCGCGCCGTACGAGGAGGTCTACCTCCCGGCGCTGTCGGCCGGTTTCGTGGAGCGCTCGGTGACGGGCGGGCTGCGCGTGCTCACACGGGCGTGACGAAGAGCTGCGACGCCGGTGTCGCGGCAGCGATCCCGTCGGCGGCGAGCACCACAGCGGCCGCCGTGTAGGAGGTGCGCTCGTCGAATGGGAACCGCACACCGTCGGGGTAGACGATGCCCGTGTAGTACGACCCGTCCTCGAGGCGGTGCACGGCGATCCAGGCCAGCAGGTCGGTTGCCGTGGCTGCGTCACCGATTGCGGCGAAGGCGAGCGCGCATTCCGCCGTCTCCGACGCCGTCACCCACGGCTCGTCGCTCACGCAACGGACACCGTGGCGTTCCATCACGAACTCGTCCCACTTGTCGGCGAGACGTGCCTTGGCTGCGTCGCCGCGCAGGGCGCCCCCGAGCACGGGGTAATACCAGTCCATCGCCCATCGCGTCTTCGGCTCGAACGACTCGGGGTGCTGTTGGATCACGACATCGAGCCGGTCGGCGGCGGCGCGCCAGCAGGGCTGGGGATCGCCGAGCATGCCGCCGAGCGCGGCGCCGCAGCGCAGGGCGTGGCGGATGCTCGACGTGCCGGTGAGGAGTGCGTAGTCCCACGGCACGTCGTCGACCTCGCGCGCCCACAGGATCGTCCCGTCGGCGCGCCGCATGCTCAGCACCCATTCGAGCGCGGCGACGACGGTCGGCCACAGCTCACGCGCAACCGTGTCCTCGCGCGTGGTGAGCCAGTGGTGGAACACGCCGGTCGCCACATAGGCGCAGACGTTGGAGTCGAGCTTCGTGTCCTCGATCGATCCGTCGGGGAGGTAGTAGTTGTGCCAGCTGCCGTCGCTGCGTTGCGTCTCGGCCAGCCAGCGGTATGCAGCCAGCGCCTCGGTGCGCAGACCCGCGACGTCGAGCGCCATGGCCGACTCGACATGGTTCCACGGGTCGCAGTGCCCTCCCGGAAACCACGGGATCATCCCGGAAGGAAGCTGCAGCGAGGCGAGGTGCGCACCGCTGCGTCGAATCTGGTCGGCCGTCAACACGCCGGGGATGTGGGGGACGTCGTTCATGTGGGGGAGACCGCCTGGGTTGCCGAGTGGCACGGTGTGTCGGGCTTCGTCGCGTAGAACACCGTGGACTTGCCCATCAAGGGGCCGAGCACCCGTTCGGCGACACGGGTGGTGCGCGGCTGGGAGACGATGTCCCACTCGAGGAAGCGACGGTACCTGGCGACGAGCGCGTGCTGCTCGTCGTGCGGCCCGACTGCGCAGCGCAGCCACCAGTACGGCGTGTGCAATCCGTGCGCCCTGTGCGAGCCGTCCACGTCGAGCCCGGCGGCGCGGAGCTTCGCCGCCAACTCGGTCCTCGCATAGATGCGGACATGACCGCCCGGCACGGCCGGGGCGTGGTACTCGTCGGAGAGCTTCCAGTTGACGACCTCGGGGAACCAGCTGGGCACCGTCGCCACGAGGCGACCGCCCGGTCGCAGCACCCGCGTCAGCTCGGCGATCGCCGTCACGTCGTCGGGAATGTGCTCGAGCACCTCCGACGTGATCACCACGTCGAACGTGGCGTCGTCGAAGGGGAGTGCCGTGGCGTCGCCACGCAGCACGCCGGCGACCCTGTCACCGGCGATCTCACCCGCCTCCACCATCGCCGCGAACGTGTCGCGGGTGCTCGCCACCTCACCGGTCTCGTAGTCGAGGGCGACGACGCGAGCGCCGCGGCGGGCGACCTCGAAGGCATGGCGACCGAATCCGGCGCCGGCATCGAGCACGAGCGTCTCCGGTGTGAGTTCGAGCCGGTCGAAGCGCAGCGTCAGCACTCGCCGTCGAGCCTTCCGTTGCGCGCCAGCATGTCGACGCTCTGGGGCATCGCCAGCACGGCTCGGTAGTGGCTCACGGTCTGCTCGGCGCAGCGTCGCCACGTCCAGCGATCGAGCACTCGCCGTCGCCCGGCCTCTGCGACCCGCGACGCCAGGACGCGGTCGTCGAGACCGCGGGCGATCGTCGCCGCAAGTGCGCCGGCGTCGCCCGCTCGGCACTGCAGCACGGTGTCGCCGTCGGCCCCGGTGACCTCGCCCAGCGCGCCGCCGTCGGTGGCGACGAGCGTCGTCCCCGTGGCCATCGCTTCGATCGCAGGGAGGCTGAACCCCTCGTAAAGGCTCGGCACGACGGCGAGCTCGGCCTGCGCGTAGAGCTCGACGATGCGCTCGTCTGGCACACCGGTCACGAACTCGATGTGCTCGCTCAGCCCGAGGCGCTCGATCATGTCCATGGTCTTGCCCGGCTTCGGCTTGGAGATGATCGTGAGGCTGAGGTCGCGCTCGGTGCGCAGCTTGGCGAACGCTTCGATGAGGAACGAGAGGCCCTTCAGCGCCACGTCGGCGGACGCCGTGGTGACGAGGCGTCCGGGGATGCGCTCGACATGGGGCAGGGGGCGGAACAGCTCCGGGTCGACGCCGACGGGCACGAGGTGCATGCGGTCGCGCTCGACGCCCATGTCCCTGTGGATGTCGTCGATCGAGTTCTGACTGACGACGAGGATCCGCGGCAGGCGTGAGGCGACGCGACCCTGCATTTTGACGAACGAGTACCAGCGCCCGACCGACCAACGCTTCCAACGCGTCGGCGCGTGGTCCATCTCGAGCGCACGATCCCGCGTGATCGGGTGGTGGAGGGTGGCGATCGTGGGGATCTTGTCGGCGAGGCGCAGGATCCCGTAGCCGAGGCACTGGTTGTCGTGCACGAGGTCGAACTCGCCGGCTCGCGGGCCGAGCTCGCGCAGCGCGCGTGCCGAGAACGCGAGCGGCTCGGAGAACGTGCCGGCGGAGAACTGCAGCACTTCGAGCAGGTCTTCGCGGTTCTTGATCTCCCAGAACGCCGGAGCGCGACCGGGGAAGTGATCGTTGAAGATGTCGAGGCTCGGCAGCTTCGTGAGCGTCACTCGCGGATCGAGCACGGGGTACGGCTGGCCGCTGAACACCTCGACGTGGTGGCCGAGATCGGCCAGCGCCTTGGTGAGGTGGCGGGTGTAGATGCCCTGGCCCCCGATGTGCGGTTTGCCGCGATAGGTCAGGTAGGCGATGCGCAGCGGCCGGTCGCCGGTGGGCGAGGCGGGCGTGGCGATCGGACGGGACATGGCCGTTGCAGGATATCGGTCGGTCATCGCGGAGTTACCGCCGGGTAGCCAGCGGTCACGGG
>JACDGA010000176.1 GCA_013815505.1 Acidimicrobiia bacterium | reverse complement strand
GCTCGGCGTCGCGTCCCGTCGTCACGAGCTGAGGTGATCGAGCGCAAACGCGGCGTACGCGGCGACGCCGTCTCGCATGGCGGCCTCGTCGAACATCACGCGATTGGAGTGGTTCGGCGGCGCCGTGGCGAGATGCCTCGACGAGGGCGTGCCACCGAGGAACATCATCGTGCCGGGCACCTCGTCGAGCACGTAGGAGAAGTCCTCGGCGCCCATCACGGGGTTGGCGAGGCGCACGACGCGTTCGCTGCCGACGAGGTCGGTGACAATGCGACTCGAGCGCTCTGCGACGCCGTCGTCGTTCACGGTGACGCCGTAGCCGGCCTCGATCTCGGCGATGCCCGACACGCCGTGCGCGGCGGCAACGCCGTCCACGACGCGCCGCACGCCGTCGTGGATCTTGCGCCGCGTGGTCTCGCTGACCGCTCGGATCGTTCCCTCGATCTCCGCCGTCTCGGGGATGATGTTGTTCGTCGTCCCTGCGGTGATGCGCCCGACGGTGACGACGCCAGGATCAAACACGTCGATCGATCGTGTGACCATTGTCTGTAGCGCCTGCACGATCTCGCAGGCGACCGGGATCGGGTCGATCGCTCGGTGCGGCTCGCTGGCGTGACCGCCCTTGCCCGTCAGCGTGATGAGGAGCCGATCGGCCGAGGCCATCACGGGTCCCGGTCGCGTGGCGAAGTAGCCGCTCGGCAGCGCCGACGTGATGTGCAGGGCGAACGCGGCGGCGACCGGCGACGCGCTGCCGTCGGCGCGTGGTGGCACCGTGAGCAGACCCTCGTCGAGCATGAACTTGGCGCCGTGGTGGCCCTCCTCGCCGGGCTGGAACATGAACAGCACCCGCCCGGCCAGCTCGCCCCGGCGTTCGCTCAGCACCCGTGCCGCGGCGACGAGCATCGCCGTGTGCGTGTCGTGGCCGCAGGCGTGCATCGTGCCGTCGTCGTCGGACGAGAACTCGAGGCCCGTGTCCTCGTGCAGCGGCAGGGCGTCCATGTCGGCGCGCAGCAGGATCGTCGGGCCCGGCCGGTCACCGTCCAGCAAGCAGGAGATACCGCTCGTCGTCTCGTGCAGGGTCACGTCGAGCGGGAGATCGTCGATGGCCTCCAACACGGCTTCGCGCGTGCGCGGGAGGTCGTTGCCGAGCTCCGGGCGGCGGTGGATCCTGCGCCGAAGCGCCACTGTGTCGTCGTAGAACCCGTTGACCTGGTCACCTAGCGCGGTGTCAGACATGTCCTGCTCCTCCGTCCGATGCCTTGCGACACGGTAGCGAACCGGTTTCCGTTCTGTGCCGGAAGCGACTCCTCATGAGGCCAGGAGAGAGAGGAGGCACCGATGTCCATGTACGGAGCCAACCCCGAGCAACTCACGAGCCTCGGGACGACACTGACCAACCAGATCGACGCAGTCAACGGCATCGTCGAGCACGTCAACGGCGTGCTCGAGAACACGCTGTGGCAGGGGCCGGCGAAGGAGCGCTTCGCCGAGCTGTGGCACGGCGAGTTCCGCCAGACGTTCGAGAGCGTCAAGGAGAGCCTCGGGGCCGCCGGCAAGGACTGCACGTCGCGCGCGGAGGAGCTGCGACGCGTGATGGGCGTTGCCGGCTGAGGCGCCGGCGCCGTCAGACGGTGCGGTCGTCGAGGTCGAGGTGGGTCTGGTCGCCGAGGAGGCGGAGCGACCAGATCGCCTGACCCGCCATGGGCGTCGTGGAGAGCACGGCGAGCGCGGCGTGGCCGAGGTTGAATCGCTCCCACTCCCACGGCTCGGGATCACAGCCGAGCAGGTAGCTCACGATCGTGCTGTTCGTGCCGCCGTGCGCAACCGCGACCCAGCGTTGCGAGTCGGCGGCCTCGTCAACGTGCCACAGACCGTCGCCGAGCGACCTCATCCCGACCTCGCCGAGTGCCGTCGTGACACCGTCGATCACCCGCTCGTGGAAGGAGCGGATCGACTCACTGCCGGGCAGCCCGTTCCACCACTCCTCGCGTGTCGACGAGCGCTGCGCGGCGAACGCCGCTCGGGCGACGTCGACGGGCTGGCCCTCCCACGAGTCGGGCAGCTGGTACTCGAGCAGCCACGGTTCGACCTCGGCCGAGAGGTCGAGCGCCGCTGCGATCGGCGCCGCCGTCTCGTCGGCGCGACGGGCAGGGGACACCATCAGGCGGTCGATCCCGTCGCGACCGGGGTCCTGATCGGACGCCGCCAATCGCTGCGCGCACGCCTCTGCCTGGCGCCGCCCGCGTGTGGTGAGAACCGGGTCGTTGACGTTGCGCCCGTCACGAGTCCACTCCGGCTGGCCGTGTCGAACGAGGATCAATTCCACACCGCCGACGGTACCGGCGTGGTCGACGTCCACACCGAGTGCCGCCGGCACGGACACCTACAGTCGAGAGATGAGCGACCAGGGCCGCGACGAGCGTGTCGAGCGGGTGGAGTACGACGAGTTTGCGTACTTCCACGAGAACGCTGCGGAGTACGGCCTCGACTACGACGGACCGCCCGCCGTGCGCAGAGTGTCGGTGGAGATCGAGCCCCGACGGCATCTGAGCGCACTTCGTTGGGGTGACGGTTCGCCCGAGCTCGTCCTCGTGCACGGCGGTGCGCAGAACGCGCACACGTGGGACACGGTGGCGCTCGCCCTCGACCGTCCGCTCCTCGCAGTCGATCTCGGCGGACACGGTCACTCCGACGTCGCGCGCACCGAGCCCACTGCGCTGTCGACGCCTGAACGTCACGGCCTCGATCTCGCGGTTGCCGTCGCTGCGCTCGCGCCCGACGCCGGGGCCGTGGTCGGGATGTCGCTCGGCGGGCTGAGCTCGATCGCGCTCGCCGAGCAGGCTCCCGAGCTGGTGCGTCGCCTGGTGCTCGTCGACGTCACGCCCGGTGTCACGGGTGAGAAGGCGAAGGCGATCCTCGACTTCGTGTCCGGTCCTGCGACGTTCGCCCGCTTCGACGACCTGCTGGCACGCACGATCGAGTTCAACCCCACGCGAACGGTCGAGTCGTTGCGCCGCGGGATCCTGCACAACGCCGTGCAACAGGAAGACGGCTCGTGGATGTGGCGCTACCGCCGTCACGGCGACGACAACCCACTTGTCAACGACTCTCGTCGCGAGCTGCCCGACGAGGGCGACGGCACGGTCCACCAGCGGCTGTGGGAGGCGCTCGGCGCCGTCACGGTCGACGTGATGCTCGTGCGCGGGATGCGCTCCCAGTCGGTCGTCGACGACGCCGACGAGGCCGAACTGGTGCGCCGTCTCCCGGGCGCTCGGATCGAGCACCTCGACGCCGGGCACAGCATCCAGGGCGACACTCCGCTCGAGCTTGCCCAACTGCTCGACGACTTCGTCCGCTGAACCCCTGGTCCGGCCGTAGAGGCGAGCCGATAGGCGAGCCGACCAATCATTACGGTGCATTGTTTCGGCTGCGTAGCAGCCGCAGTGAAATCGTGTCGAAGCTCAGAGTCGACCTATCCGCTGGAGTCGTGAGGGGAGTTGTCCCCGTGGGGCGATCGGGAACCACGACCCGAGTCGTTGCGTCTCATCGATCATGAACACGCCGATGCAGCCGCCGCCGTTCCAGCCCCAGGGCGGTCAGAACCCGCCCCAGCCGTACGGTGGGTTGCAGCGCTTCGGTGGTCCTGGGCCCCAGTACGGCCCGCCGCAGCGGGGAAGCAACAACCGCGGCCCGTGGATCTTCCTGTCCGTGCTCGTCGTTGCCGTTGCAGCGGTGCTCGGCGGCATCATCGTGTTCGGCGGTGACGGGTCGGCGGCCGAGCCGACCGATCCGACCACGGACCCGACGACCGAGGTCACCACGGACCCGACGACACCGCCGTCCGACCCGGACGACGATGCCGACGAG
Organism: Acidimicrobiia bacterium; assembly: GCA_013815505.1. Classification (GTDB taxonomy): domain Bacteria; phylum Actinomycetota; class Acidimicrobiia; order Acidimicrobiales; family Ilumatobacteraceae; genus JACDHN01. The sequence continues at coordinate 650 of JACDGA010000176.1, read as the reverse complement.
GCGATCGAGTCGCTCGAGGGCGCGTTCGCTGCGCTCCGCGCCGGCGACTGCGATGCAGTGGTCGAGCGCTTCACCGAGGAGTTCCTCGAGCGTGAGTTCTCCGACTGCGATGGCTTCCTCGGCGAGACGGACCTCGACTACACGCCGCCGACGGTGCTGTCGGCTGACCCGATGCGGCTCGAAACGAACGTGTCCTTCGGCAGCGAGGGGATCGACATGCAGTTCGAGCTCGTCGAGCGCAAGGGTGACTGGCTGATCAATCAGGTGGACGCCGACATCGGTGGGCCGGACGCCACGACCGTGACGAACGTCGAGCCGACGTGCGAAGCGGGCGGGCTCACGTCCGTCACGAGTGATTGCGACTGAACGCCGACAGCACCCGAGCTCGGCCGCCGGTCAGAGACCGACGGCGCCCGGGACGTCGGGGAGATCGTCGGCAGGCTCGAATCCGAATATCCGGCCGTAGAACCACAGCTCGGACTCCAGCGCCCTCGTGATCGACTCCGCTCGACGGAAGCCGTGCTGCTCACCTTCGAAGAGCACGTATGCGTGGGGGACACCCTTTGCGGCGAGCGCGGCGACGATCATTTCTGCCTGGTTCGGAGGGACGACCTCGTCCTCTGATCCCTGCAGGACGATCAGCGGACGGT
>JACDGA010000175.1 GCA_013815505.1 Acidimicrobiia bacterium | reverse complement strand
AGTCGACCACCGTCCGGTGATCCCTCGCCTCGTGACGCGTCGGTCATCGGATCGATCAGTCGATGGCGAAGAGGGCGTCGACGAACTCGTCGGGGTCGAACGGGCGGAGGTCGTCGATCGTCTCACCGATGCCGACGAGCTTGACGGGGATACCGAGCTCGGTCTCCACGGCGAACACGATGCCGCCCTTGGCCGATCCATCGAGCTTTGTCAGCACCACACCGCTCACCTGCGTCGCCTGCTCGAACTGACGCGCCTGGGCGAGCCCGTTCTGGCCCGTCGTGGCGTCGATGACGAGCAGCACCTCGGTCACCCTCCCCGCGCCCTTCTCGGCGACGCGGCGCACCTTGGACAGCTCGTCCATGAGGTTCGTCTTCGTGTGCAGGCGGCCGGCCGTGTCGGCGAGCACGAGAGGGATCGAACGTGACGATGCGCTCTCGACGGCGTCGTACACGACGGCGGACGGGTCACCGCCCTCGTTGCCGCGCACCATCGGCGCGCCGGCCCGCTCGGCCCAGGTCTCGAGCTGTTCGGCCGCTGCGGCACGGAACGTGTCGCCCGCAGCCAGCAGCACCTCGCGACCTCCGTCACGCTGCTGCTTGGCGACCTTGCCGATCGTGGTCGTCTTACCGACCCCGTTGACACCGACGAACATCCACACGTTGGGGCTCGTTGCATCCCCCGGCTCGAACTGCAGCTCACGATCAGCCCCGACGAGACGGGCCTTCATCTCGGCGGCGAGCGCGTCGAGCAGCGCATCGGGCTCGGTGATCTCCTTCGCCTTCACCCGGGCACGCAGGCCACCGAGCAGCTCGTCGGACACCGTGACGCCGACGTCGGCACGCAGTAGCGCCTCTTCGAGGTCGTCCCATGTCTCATCGTCGATGGCTCGCCTGCCGCGGATGCCGGCGAAGGCACCTGTGAACGCCGAACGCGCCTTGGTGAGGCGCTGACGCAGCGTCGCCGGCTCGGGAGGCGCCTCGACGACATCGGGCTCGACCAGATCGGTGAGCCGCTCGTCGACGAGCGTGCCACGCGACGGCCTGCCCTTCGGTGGCCTGGTCGGCGGGCTCGGCGCAGGTCGTGACGGCGCCTCGATCGATCGTTGTGCACGACGGCGGGAGACGACGAGTACACCGATCCCGAACAAGACGACGAGCCCGATGAGGACGAGGTAGATCCACTCCATCCGCGCCGACCGTAGCGAACCGTCCGTCGAAACCTGCCCGAATGGGCGGGTTTCTACGGACAGAACGGTGAGTGGCCAGGCGGCGGTTCGTCAGCCGTTGGCGGGGCGGACGTAGCCGGAGATGTGACGATCCGAACTGTCGGGCAACGACGGGTCGACGGCCGTCCGCAGGCTCACCCGGTTGCTCCAGTTGCCGTCCACGGTGTCGATGCGGCCATCGGCGTGGACGGCGACCACCACACCGACATGCCCTCCCCTCACGTACCCGGGCTCACCCCAGACGGCGATGTCACCGGGCTCCGGATTGCCGTTGCGTGTCCCGTTGGTGTGGTCCTTGAACAGTCCGTTGTCGACGCCCCACTGGCCCACGCCGCGTGCGCTGTCGGTCGTGAACACCGGCGTCACGCCTGCGCCCCGCCAGACCCACTCGTCGAACATCGCGCACCATGCTGCGCAGGACCCGTACGGGTTGCAGTCCGAACCCGGCGGAGTCTCGCCGACCCCGATCTGGCTCCGCGCCCGCGACACGATCCGCTGGCGCACCTCGCCAATCGGATCGCCCGAGCCCTGACCCATGGCTCCGAACGAGTGGGTCACCGCCACATCGGTCGAGCTGCCGAAGGAGAACACGGCACGGTCGCCGGACGCGTCGAGACTGTCGTTCAGCAGCCACGAGTTGCCTCGCACCACACCGATCGTGTCCTTGCCATCGTTGTTCCAGTCGCCCGTGACGACCTTGTCGGTGCTCCGCCCGTAGTACACCGTCAGCTCCGCAGAGCCGTTGAAGTCCCAGCTGAACTTCCATGCGTTGCCGCGCACGACGCCGGGCTCGTCGATGTCGTCGTCGTCCCAGTCTCCAACGACGATTCGGTCTCCCTGCGTGCCGAACGAGAACGCCGGCACGTCGTGCTGGCCGTCGAAGCCGTTGTTGAGCAGCCACTGGTTGCCGCGCACGACGCCGGGCGTGTCGTAGCCGTCTCTGTTCCAATCCCCGACCACCGGGCGGTCGCCGGCGCGCCCGAACGTGAACTGGATCTCAGTCGAGTTGTTGAAGTCGTTGCTGAGGTACCACTGGTTGCCTCGCACGATCCCGGGAGTGTCGATGCCATCTCGGTTCCAGTCGCCGAGAACCTTGACGTCCGACGGTGCCCCATAGGAGAAGGTGTGCTGGGCGGCTCCCCCCGATGCCGTGTCGCGGGCGTACCACATGTTGCCGCGACCGACGCTGATCGTCTCGCGGTTCGAGCCTCCTGCTCCGCCTGGATCGTCCACGGCGCCCGCCGTGCCCGTCGTTCCAGCGAGGAATGCCGGGCCCGCGACCGCCAAGGCCATCGCCAGGTGTCGAATGCGCATCTCGTTCTCCTATTCATCAGTAGATGGACACCGCCGACGGTCGTGGAGGTCCCGCGCGAGAACAAGATCTGGAGCGGTTCCGAGAACTTTCTTCTCGATCGGGAGACACGTCCCCCTTGCACGCCCTCGTGCGGCATCAGATGATCGACGCCATGGGAAGAATCTTGGATCGCACACGCGAGTCGGTGCTCGAGGCAGGCATCTCGATGCTCCTCGAGCGCGGGCCCGAGCCAGGCGTCCGTCACGTGCGCCTCGTCGACGCCGCACAGCGTGCCGGTTACACAACCGGTGCGGTGTATCGGTGCTGGGCGAGCCAGGACGCGTTCCAGCGCGAGCTCGCCGTCGCAGCGAGCCACCACCATGCGACGTCGGTCATCCACAACATCGTGCTCGCCGTGCGTGCCAGCGTCGAGCACGGCGCGCCGCTCGCCGAGATCATCCGGGTCGCCGCGAACGACAACATTCGCGCGCCACGCTCCGACGAGGGACTCGCCGCGCTCGCGATCAGGGCGAGTGGAGGCTCCGAGGAGATCCGTGCCGCGTCACGGCTCAGGTTTCTCGACGGGATCGCCGAACACGCCCATTGCTACGGCACGCTGCTGCGGCTCCACGGGCGACGCGTGCGTGCGCCCTTCACGATCGACGACTTCGCACTCGGGCTCGGCGCCCTTGGCGACGGCTTCACGATCCAGACCGAGCTGCGGATCCGGCATCCGAGCGTCGATCGCGACGACCTGCCCGAAGGCGTCGGACGGGATTGGTCGATGTTCGCCGTGCTCGTTGAGGCGTTCGTCGAACGGCTCACCGAAGCGGTGGACTGACCAGTCAGCCGAAGAGGTCGGCGGGCTGGGGGTCGAAGGGTTCGGGGGACGAGATGTGCTCGGCGACCACCTTGGAGGAGCCGCCGGGTTGCATCGAAACACCGAGCAGCACGTCGGCGGCCTCCATCGTGCGCTTCTGGTGGCTGACGACGATGAGCTGCGCCTCCTGGCGGAACTCGCGCAGCAGCCCGAGGAAGCGGTGCAGGTTGACGTCGTCGAGCGCCGCCTCGACCTCGTCCATCACGTAGAACGGCGACGGACGGCTGCGGAACACGGCGAACAGGAAGGCCAGCGCCGTCAGGCTGCGCTCGCCACCCGACAGCAGCGACAGCTTCTTCACGTTCTTGCCCGACGGCTTTGCCTCGACCTCGATGCCTGTGTCGAGCATGTCGTCGGGTTGCGTGAGGACGAGCCTGCCCACACCGCCGGGAAACAGCATCGAGAACAGCGTCGAGAAGTGCGCGCTGACGTCCGTGTAGGCGGCGCTGAAGACGCTCTCGATCTCCTGGTCGACGGCGGAGATGACGCGGTTCAGGTCGCGGCGGGTGCTGCGCACGTCGTCGAGCTGACCCTCGAGGAAGCTGTGACGCTCCCGCAGCTCGGTGAACTCCTCCAACGCCAGCGGGTTGATCGGTCCGAGCAATCGCAGCTCGCGCTCCAGCTCGCGCACCTTGGCAGCAGGCGTCACCCCGTCGGGTAGCTCGGGACGTGGCGCCGCCTCGGCGACGTCCGGTTCGACGTCGAGATCACGACGCAACGTCTCCACGAGGCTCTCGAGGCGCATCCGGGACTCCGCCTCCTCGATCTCTGTACGCCGCGACCGCTCGCGTAGTGCCTCCAACCGGTGCTCTGCGTCGGTGCGCTCGGCGCGCGCCTGCTCGAGACGCTCGACATGGCCACGCACCTGATCGCTGATCAGCTTGCGCTTCGTGCTGAGCGAGGCGTGCTCGGACTCGAGCGCCCCGCGGTGGACGTCGAGGTCGGCGTGCAAGCGGTCGAGCACCTCCATCGTCCGCTCGTGCTGCAGGCGCCGCTCGCCCGCCGCCGCTCGCGCCGCACGGTCCTCGTCGAGACGACGTTCGATCTCCTCCACGCGCTGGGCGAGCAGCTCGCCGCGTTCGAGCAGGGACGCGCGCCGCACCTCGATGTCGCGACGCCGTGACGCGA
>JACDGA010000029.1 GCA_013815505.1 Acidimicrobiia bacterium | reverse complement strand
TACCGGACGGGTCGCGGCAGCGTGAAGATCCGGGCGACGACCTCCATCGAGGAGTCGGCGAAGGGGCAGCTGCAGATCGTCGTGCGCGAGCTGCCGTACCAGACGAGCGCCAAGAGCGTGCTTGCTCGCATCCAGGAGCTCGTCGACAACGGCGACATCGTCGGCATCTCCGACGCCAACGACGCCTCGTCGGGCGGCGAGACCGAGATCGAGATCATGCTCAAGCGCGACGCCAACGCGCACGTCGTGCTCAACAAGCTCTACAAGATGACGCCGCTGCAGACGAGCTTCGGCATCAACATGGTGGCGCTCGTCGACGGCGTGCCACGCACGCTGAATCTGACCCAGTCGCTGCAGGGCTACATCGACCACCAGGTCCTGGTCATCACGCGCCGCACGAAGTTCCGCCTCCAGCGAGCCCAGCGCCGCGAGCACATCCTCGAGGGCAGGATCAAGGCGCTCGACGTCATCGACGAGGTCATCGCGCTCATCCGCGCCAGCGACGACGTCGCCGCGGCGAAGGCGGGACTCATGGCCGAGCCGTTCGAGTTCTCCGAGATGCAGGCCGTCGACATCCTCGACATGCAGCTGCGTCAGCTCACACGCCTCTCGCGCATCGATCTCGAGCGCGAGCTGGAGGAGGTTCGCGAGACGATCGCAGGGCTCGAGGCGATCCTCGCCGACGACGACCTGCTGCGCACGGTCATCAAGGACGAGCTGTCGGCGATCCGGGAGGCGTTCGCCACGCCACGCGTGTGCCGCATCGAGCTCGATTCGGGTGAGATGTCGATCGAAGACCTCGTCGACGACAAGGAGCTCGTCGTCGTCATGACCGAGGCCCAGTACGTCAAGTCGGTCTCGGCGGGCTCGTTCAAGACGCAGTCGCGCGGCGGGCGCGGTGTCAGCGGCGCAACGCTCAAGACCGACGACATCGTCCGCCACGTCATCTTCACCACGGCGCACGCCCACCTGCTGTTCTTCTCCAACCTCGGCAAGGTGTACCGCCTGCGGGCGATGGACATCCCCGAACGGGATCGCACGGCCAAGGGGATGCCGATCGTCAACCTGCTGCCGCTCCAGCCGAGCGAGCAGATCCAGGCCATCATCGACACCCGCGACTTCGCCGGCGAGCGGTTCTTGTTCTTCGCCACGCGCAAGGGCGTCGTGAAGAAGACGTCGTTCGACGCCTACGACTCGTCACGCCGCGACGGTCTGATCGCGCTCAACCTGCGTGACGGCGACGAGCTCGTGAAGGTCATCGAGACCGGCGGCAGCGACGACATCTTCATGGTCACCCGCAAGGGGCTGACGATCCGCTTCCACGAGAACGACGTGCGGGCGATGGGTCGCACGGCGTCGGGGGTGCGCGGCGTCAAGCTCAAGGCCGACGACGAGGTCGTGTCCGTCGACGTCGCCCGCAGCGACACGGCCATCTTGATGGTCACGTCGTCGGGGTACGGCAAGCGCGTGCAGCTCGAGCAATTCAACGCCCAGGCACGTGGTGGCCAGGGCGTGATCGGCATCAAGCTGACGGGCAAGAAGGGTCATGTCGTGGCGGCCTTCATGGTCGGCCTCGAGGACGAGATCGTCGCCGTCGCCTCCGGCGGCACGACAATCCGGATGGCAGTTCGCGAGATCTCCTCGCAGGGACGCGCCGCCACCGGCGTGCGAGTGATGAACCTTGACGATGGCCAGACGGTCGCCTCCGTGGCGCCGATCATCGCCACCGACGAGTGACCTGACCGCCTGAGGCGACGAGGGGAGGCGGCGATGCACGTGTTCGTGGTCGTTGCGGGCGGCGGCCTCGCTGCCGTGCTGACGTTCGGGTTCGCGCAGTGGTGCGGCGATCTCGTCGACGCCGCTAGGGCACGATCTGCGGCCGATGCAGCGGCGCTCGCCGGCGTCACAGGCGGTGAGTCGCGCGCATCGAGCATCGCCACTGCCAACTCGGCGACGCTGGAGTCGTTCGACGTCATCCGTGCCGGTGACGGGTCGACGGTGACCGTCACCGTGCGTGTCGGCGACGCCACGTCCACCGCTCGCGCCAGCGACCGCTGAGCCGGGCGTCGCTTTCGCGCTGTGGCGCCGCCGAAGCTCGTCGCCCAGCTCTGACGGCGCCGCGGAGTAGCTTCCGCGGATGGGCTTGCGCGTCGTCCTGCCGACGCTCGACGACTCGGACGCTCCGCAGCTCGACGTGCTCGACGGCTGGTCGAACGTCGTGCAGCGCCAGCTGCGTCGCGGCGGTGTGCGTTCCTACGAGCGACCGACCGTCTGTGCGCTGCTGACGATCTTCTCGATGCAACGGCCCGGGTTCGTGTTCTACGACGTGGGGGCGAACATCGGCTACTACTCGACGCTGTGCGGTCTCCTGTTCGACCCGGCGGCGGTGGTGGCGTTCGAGCCGACGCCGGAGACGGCGGACTGGGCGCGCAGGATCGCCGACGCCAACGGCGTTGCGGCGACCACGAGGGTCGAGCAGGTCGCCGTCGGCCGGGGGGCGGGGGAGGGTTTGCTGCACCTGTCCGACGTGTCGGAGGCGTCGAACTCGCTCGTCGCCGGGTTCAAGCCGAGTCAGTCGTCGGTGCCGGTGGACATCGTCACCATCGACGGCTACGTGGCGGAGTCGGGGCTCGTGCCCGACGTCGTCAAGATCGACGCCGAGGGTTTCGAGCCGGAGGTGCTGGCCGGCGCCCAGCGGACCTTGGCCGAGCACCGGCCGATCCTGGTCGTCGAGGTGCTCTACCGGTTCGGGCACGATTACGGACCGTCGATCGAGGCCGAGCTGCGCGGGATCGGGTACCACCGCTACCGACTCGTGCGACATCCGCGCTGGCGCGACTGGCCGCGCCTGCGAGGCGGTCGTCCGCCAGCGAACCCCGAGCCGGGTCGCGAGGAGGAGGGATCCGAGCACCGTGACTGGATGCTGACCGCCGATTCGCTGTCCGAGGAGTTCGTGCAACGGCACGAGCGCTGGTCGGAGGCGTTGCGGACGTGCAGTGCCCGTCGCAACGTCGGCGACCCAGGTCGGTCGTCGGCCCGGTAGGTTCGGGCCCTCATGAGCGCGGGACACACGGCAAGACGGGGAATGATCCCGACGGCGTTCGGCACGCTCGGCATCGTCTACGGCGACATCGGCACGAGTCCGCTCTACGCCTTCCGAGAGGCGTTCAACCACGGCGATCTCCGCCTCGACGAGACGTCGGCCTTCGGCACGGCGTCCGTGGTGTTCTGGGCGCTCGTACTGGTGATCTCCGTCAAGTACATCGCGCTCGTGATGCGTGCCGACAACCAGGGTGAGGGCGGCATCCTCGCGCTCACGGCGCTGGTGGCCTCGCGGTCGTCGGCGACGAAGGTGACGGGGGCACTGATCGCACTCGGGATCTTCGGGACGGCATTGCTCTATGGCGACGGTCTGATTACGCCGGCGATCTCGGTGCTCAGCGCCGTCGAGGGCCTCGAGCAGGTGACGACGGCTCTCGACTCGTGGATCATCCCCATCGCGGTCGCGATCCTCATCGCACTGTTTCTCGTGCAGCCGCGCGGCACGACGGGGATCGCCAAGGTGTTCAGCCCTGTGATGGTGCTGTGGTTCGTGTTCATCGCCGTCCTCGGCGTCTCCCAGATCGTCCAGAGTCCGGGCGTGCTGCGCGCCATCTGGCCCGGCTACGCGGTGTCGATGTTCGTCGACCAGCCGCTCGACGCCTTCATTGCCCTCGGTTCGATCTTCCTCGTGGTCACGGGAGGTGAGGCGCTGTACGCCGACATGGGTCACTTCGGCCGGAAGTCGATCCAGCTCAGCTGGTACGTGATCGTGTTCCCCGCGCTGATCGCCAACTACTTCGGCCAGGCGGCGTTGATGGCACGCGAGCCGGCGACGGAGGAGTCACCGTTCTTCGAGATGGTGCCCGAAGCGCTGCTCGTGCCGTCGGTGATCCTCGCAACGGCTGCCACCGTGATCGCCTCGCAGGCGTTGATCTCGGGTGCGTTCTCGTTGACGGCGCAGGCGATCCAACTCGACTACCTCCCGCGGCTCGAGATCCGGCACACATCGAGCGACCAATCGGGCCAGATCTACGTGCCGTTGATCAACTGGCTGTTGATGGCAGGTTGCATCGCGCTCGTCATCGGGTTCCGCACGTCGAGCAACCTCGCCTCGGCATATGGCATCGCCGTGACGACGACGATGGTGATCACTGCGATCTTGTTCCACCGCTGCGCACGCGACAACTGGGGGTGGCCGCTGTGGAAGGCGAACCTGATCGTCACGCCGCTGCTGCTCGTCGACATCGCCTTCTTCTCCGCCAACGTGCCGAAGATCCCGACAGGGGGGTGGCTCCCGCTGCTCGTCGGCGTCGGGCTCGTGGTGCAGATGACCACGTGGCGCAAGGGTCGCCAGATCGTCGCCGACCGGGTGCAGCGTGGCCGCCGTCCCATCGCAGAGGTCCTCGACGACGCGCGGGCGACCGGGGTCCATCGACCCTCGGGGGCAGCCGTCTACATGTTCAAGGGCTCCGAGGGGGCACCGCCGGCGTTGATCACGAACCTCGCCCACAACCACGCGCTGCACGAGACGACGGTGGTGCTGTCCGTCGACACGGCCGAGACGCCACGCGTCGCGCCCGAGGACCGGTTGCACGCGCGCGATTTGGGCGACGGCGTCTACCGGCTTGTGATCTCGTACGGGTTCATGGAGGACCCCGACGTCGTTGATGCGCTGTCGGGCTTCGCACCGAACGGGATCGAGTTCGACCCGCTGAAGGCGACGTACTTCATCGGCCGCGAGACGCCGTTCGCGACCGAGGCGAAGGGCATGCCGATCTGGCGGGAGAAGCTGTTCGAGGTGCTCGATCGCGGCGCTGCGAGCGCTGCGCGGTTCTTCAACCTCCCGCGCGATCGTGTGTTCGAAGTGGGTACGCAGGTCGAGATCTGACCATCCCGCCGCCAGTTGAGCGCCGACCAGGCGCCACGGTTGCGTGGTCGTCGGCGCGTACACTCAGCGCGGTGGGCTCTTCTGATCGCGCGCTCGACCAGCAGGCGGTCGACGAGCCGACGGTCGAGCAACCCGTCGTGCCGTTGGTGCCGGGTCAGCCCACGACACCGGTCGCCGGCAACGGTGTCACGAGCGCGCGCTCCCGGCCGGATGATGCCCCGGCCGAGGACGTCGAGGTCGATCAGGCCGGCGAGATCGACCGCGACGATGGTGCCGCGCCGCATGGCGGTGGGGACGGCGACGCGACGGCCGACCAGGGGAGCCACGACGATGGCATGGCAGAGTCGATTCGCGCCCGCGCGCTGCGCTCGCTTGCCGGCATCCGCCGCTCGCCGGTGATCCCGCCGCCACCCCCGGGCCCGCCCGAAACGCGTCGCGAACCCGAGACCGCCGTCGTCCCGGCTGCGCCGGTGCGACGCACCGTGGTCGACGCCGAGCGTCACCTGATCGCACCCGTCGAGCGGTCGGTCGGGCGTCGCCCGAGGGCGCGCAAGGTCACCAGGGTGCTGCGTCACGTTGATCCGTGGAGCGTGTTCAAGGTTGCCGCCGTGTTCTCCGTCGTGATCTACGGCGTCGTGCTGACGGCGGGCGTGCTGCTGTGGAACGTCGCCTACTCGACGGGCACGGTCGACAACATCGAGCAGTTCTTCGAGTCGTTCGGGTGGTCGGACTTCGAGTTCGAGGGCGGCGAGATCTTTCACAACGCCTGGATCGGGGGACTGTTCGTTGCCGTCGCGTTCACCGGCTTCGCCGTGCTCGGGGCGACGTTGTTCAACCTCATCACCGACCTCGTCGGCGGCGTGCGGATGACGGTGCTCGAAGAAGAGGTCGTGGAGCGCACGGCGTCGCCGACGCGCCGGTTCACGGTTCGCCGTACAGCGCCGCAGCGACCCGGCGACTCCGGCCAACGCGGCGACCTGACGGCGTTCGCCGGTTCCCCGGCGGTTGAGGAACGCCGGTCCGACCGTTAGCCTCCAGTTGCCTTCCGGGGCTATAGCTCAGTCGGTTAGAGCGCATCCCTGATAAGGATGAGGTCGCTGGTTCGATTCCAGCTAGCCCCACGTGAAGCTGCTACGTCGAGCCTTGGGGGCACTCTCGATCGCGGGCATCGTCGCCGCTGGGCTCCGTGTGCGTGGTCGTGGTGGTACTCCACCCGAGCACGGCGGATGGACGCCCGTCGACGTCGGCTCGCGCTTCGACCGTGAGGATTGAGCGATGAGCGCAGGCACCGCAATCCGCACCTCGGTCGGCATCGTCGGCGTGGGTGTCGTGGGCAGACGCTGCGCTCGGCTGCTCGACGGACGTCACCGGCTGATGCTCCACGATCGCCGCGACGAGGCGGCGCAGGCAGCGGCAGGGGTGCTGCGCGACGCACGCGTCGTGGCCGATGTCGCCGACCTCGCGTCGTGCGCCACCGTCGTGCTGGCACACCCTGGCGAGCACGTCGACGTCGCCGATCAGCTGTTGCGCCTCGGTGTGCACGTCGTGTCGCTCGCCGGCTCGGTGGGCCGGGTGCAGGCGCTGCTCGACCTCGACGACATCGCCCGCCAGCACGGGACGGGCATCGTGGTCGGAGCGGCGATGAGCCCGGGGCTGTCGGGGTTGCTCGCCCGTTGGCTCGCCTCCGAGCTGGCAACGTGCGACGAGATCCATGTGGCGACGCACGGCACGGCGGGGCCGTCGTGCGCTCGCGAGCACCACCGCGCGCTGGGGTCGTCGGCGACCGGGTGGCACGACGGCACGTGGATCGAGCGAAGGGGCGGGTCGGGACGCGAGCTGTGCTGGTTCCCCGAGCCCGTCGGCGCCTACGACTGCTACCGGGCCGACCTCGCCGAGCCGACGACGCTGCACCGGGCACTGCCCAACGTGACGAGGATCTCCGCCCGCGTGTCGGCCACCCGGCGTGACCGCTTCACGTCGTGGCTGCCGATGCTGACCCCGCCACACCGCGAGGGTGGTGTCGGCGCGCTGCGCGTCGAGGCGCGCGGTGCTCGTGCGGACGGCGGGAGGGCGACGTTGATTGCCGGCATCGCCGAGCGCGTCGGCACGGCATCGGGGGCGACGGCAGCGGCCTTCGCCGACGCGGCCGCACGGGGACGTCTCCCGAGGGGGGCGGTGGTCGCCGGCGACGCTGCGCTGCCGACTGTCGAGCTGCTGCAGTCCGTCGCCGAGAGCGGCGTGCGGATGCAGCGGTTCACGGGTGTGCCGGAGTCGCTGGCTCGTCAGGAAGATCGAGACGCGCCGCCAGCCGATCGACCGCTGCCGACAGGTTCGCCAGCTCCTCGCGCAACTCGTCGGCTGTGACCATGTCGGCCACCATCAGACGTACGCCGGCGAGCTCGCGTGCGAGGAACTCGGTGTCGGCCTCGGTGTTGGCGGCGATCTCACGATCGTGCTCGCCCTGACGCTGGTCGCGTGATTCCTGCCGGTTCTGGGCGAGCAGGATGAGTGGCGCGGCGTACGACGCCTGCAACGAGAGGACGAGCGTGAGCAGCACGAGGCCGCGTTCCCACGGGTCGAACTGGAAGCGTGCGGGCGGCAGCAGGTTGGCGGCGATCCAGGCGATGATGAGGCCGGTCTGGAACACGAGGTAGCGGCCGGTGCCGAGGAAGCGGGCGATCGATTCCGAGAACCTGCCGAACGCGTCCGCGTCATAGTGCACATCGAAGCGTCGTGCCGATCGCGGCGCCGTGAGGTCTTCGCGCCGTTTCACCACGGCAGCGACCGCTGTCTCGGGCTCATGAGGCACTCTCGACTCGACGATGACGGGCTCGCCAGCCGACGCCGAGCATGCGGTCGAGCACGTCGTCGATGGTGACGGCACCGAGCAGGTGGCCGGCCTCGTCGCAGACGCCGACGGCGACCATGTCGTAGGAGGCGAGGATCTCGGCGACCCGCCGGTCGGGTGTGTCGGGCGTGACGACGGGGTCGGTGCTGGTGCACCGTTCGAGCTCCAGACGTGGCGCCTCGCGCAGCAGGCGCTGCACGTGGGCGGTGCCGAGGTACTTCCCCGTCGGCGTGCGGAACGGCGCCTGGCAGACGAACACCTGCGCCGCGACGCTGACGATGCGGTGCGGGTCGCGGATGGCGGCGAGCGCCTCTGCCACGGTGGACTTCGGGCCGAGCACGATCAGCTGCGGGGTCATGAGACCGCCGGCCGTCGCCGCCTCGTAGGACAGCAGGCGCCGCACCACGTCGGCGTCGTCGTCGTCCATCGCGTTGAGGATGCGCGTGCGCTGCTGCTGGGTCATCTCACCGAGCAGGTCGGCGAGGTCGTCGAACTCCATCTCGTCGAGCACGCTGACGAGGCGATTGAGGTCGAGATCCTCGACGATTCGGATCTGCTCGGATTCGGGCAGCTCTTCGAGCACGTCGGCGAGCCGTTCGTCGTCCATCGCCTCGGCGAGCTGCGAGCGCTGCGCCGCCGGGAGTGCCCTGATGATCGCGGCGACGTCCGACGGGTGCATGTCGCGCAGGCGGGCGGCCTCGGCCTCCATCTCGGTGGGCGCGGCGAACAGCGACGGCACCTCGTCGTAGTCGACGAGCCGGTAGCTCTGCCGCCGGCGCAGCGCGTTGCGCCGGGCGAGGCGGACCTTTGCGATCTCGAGGTACGGCATCGCCGAGTCGGTCACCCAGCGCAGGCCGACGTCACTGACGATCTCGTCGCCGATGCGTGCGTCGATGAGGTCCTGGCCGATGAGCACCTCTCCGCGGCGCGGCGCAAACGGGTTGAGGTCGACGTCCCAGCTGCGCAGCCGTGCGCCGTCGCTCGTCAGCTCGCCGATGCGACCGGCGGTCACGAAGATCCGGCGTCGCTGGCTCTCCGCGACGTACCCGACGACGCGCGGTGCCTGACCGGGCCGTCCACGCACGATGACGAGGTCTGACAGCCGCCCGATCGCCTGCCCACCGGCGTCGAGCAACGGAAGTCGCATGATCCGGAAGGCGTAGATCAGCTCACTTCCGGCCACCCCCAAACGTTACCCACGCGCCTGCGCACCAGCAGGGAGGCGCGCGACGAGGGAAGCGCCAGCGACGAGTCGCACGCGGGGCAAGGAGAAGCGAGCGGAGCGAGCGGACGACGAGCCCGCCACTTACACGGCGCGGCGGTAGCGGGCCTCGAGGAAGCAGAAGACGCCGAAGAGCACGAAGCCGAGGGCGACGAGCCACAGCAGCGGCGGTCCCCACGACTGCTCGGCGAGTGCCTTCAGTGCCCCGGACAGGCCGCGTGTCTTCTCGGAGTTGGACTGCACGCCGGCGGCGATGAAGAACCCGCCGATGATGATCGCCACGATCGAGCGGGCGCCGTAGCCCATGCGGCCGGAGACGTCGACGACCTGCTTCGTCCTACCCGACACGTCGAAGCGCTCCATGAACTCGGTCTGCACGACGTGCTTGTAGAACTCGTAGGCGGCGATACCGATCATCACGGCGCCGACGAGCATCACGAGGTAGCGCCCGAGCGGTGCGCCCATCAGCGTGTCAGCGGCCTGCTGCTCGCCACCCCCACCTCCGCCGCCACCGGCGGGTGACGACGTGCCCCAGTTGGCTGCCGTCACCGCGATGGCGACGATGGCGAGACCGCCGTAGCCGACGGCTTTCACCGCGTACTTGACCTTGTCCTTCGGCTCACTGCCCTGCACGGGATCGCCTGTGGCAGCCATCACCACGTGCCACACCGTGAGCGCCACGAGGCCGAGTGCCAGCACGACGAGGAGGAACTTGCCCATCGGCTGCTCGGCGACGAGCTTGATCGCCCCGGTCTGGGAGACCTCCTTGCTCGACACGTCGCCACTGGCGAACTGCACGGCGAGGACACCGAGGAACACGTACAAGATGCCCTTTGCCGTGAGCCCGAAGCGGGCGAGTCCCGACCGGGCATCGGTGTTGGCGACGGTGTTGGCGGCCGATCGTACGTTCACAAGGGCGAATGTACCCCTCGTGCGTAGCGCGCAAACGCGTGGCTAACGTCGCTGACGTGGTGGTACGGGTGCAGAACTGGGGTCGCAACGAACGCTGGTCGCCCGCTGCGGTGCGGAACGTGCGATCGACCGACGAGGTGGCCGAGCTCGTCGGCCGGGCTGCCCACGACGGGCAGCGTGTCAAGGTGATCGGTGGCGGGCATTCGTTCACGGCGGTGGCGGCGACCTCGGGTCTCCAGCTCCGCCTCGACGCAATGACCGACGTGTTGGCCGTCGACAGGGCGCGGCGGGAGGTGACGGTGCAGGCCGGGATCCGTCTCCACCAGCTCAACGACCTGCTCGCGCAGCTCGGTCTCGCGCTCGAGAACCTTGGCGACATCGATCGTCAGACCATCGCCGGTGCGACCGCAACGGCGACACACGGGACAGGGCGGCGCTTCGGCAACCTGGCGACCAACATCGTCGGCCTCACGCTCGTCGACGGCACCGGCGAGGTCGTCACGTGTCGTCCCGACGCACATCCCGAGGTGTTCACCGCGTCACGTGTCGGCATCGGTGCGCTCGGCGTCGTCACGGAGGTCACGCTGCGCTGCGTCGAGGCGTTCAACCTCCATGCTCGCGAGACGATCGAGCCGCTCGACGACGTGCTCGCCGGGTTCGATCGGGCGACGCGCGAGGTGGACCACTTCGAGTTCTACTGGATGCCGGGCACGAGACGTTGCCAGGTGAAGCGCAACCGCCGCACCGACGAGCCGGCGATGCCGCCCGGTCGCCTCGCCTACGTGCGTGACAAGTGGCTGGCGGAGAACATCGGGTTCGGTCTCGTGTGCCGGGCCGGGCGCTCGATGCCGTCGCTCGCCCCCCGTCTCGCACGCCTCGTCGGCGGCGCTGCGACCGAGCGTGAGCTCGTCGACCGCAGCGATCGCGTGTTCTGCAGTCCCCGCCACGTGCGCTTCGTGGAGATGGAATACGGAATCCCCGCTCATGCGGTGCCCGAGGCCGTCGAGCGTGTCCGCCGCCTCACGGCGCGCCTCGCGACGCCGCCGTTGTTCCCGATCGAGGTGCGCGTGTCGGCCGGCGACGACATCCCGTTGTCGACGGCGTCGGGCCGCGACTCGGGTTGGATCGCCGTGCACCAGTACCGAGGCATGCCCTATCTCGAGTACTTCCGCGGCGTCGAGTCGATCATGGACGACTACGACGGCCGGCCGCACTGGGGCAAGTTGCACTTCCAGACCGCAGCGACGCTTGCGCCGCGCTATCCGCGGTGGAACGAGTTCGTCTCCGCCCGTGACCGCCTCGATCCGGCCGGCACGTTTCGCAACGACTACCTCGACAGGGTGCTCAGCGTTCGATGAACACCGGCGCGCCGGCGCCCGGCAGCGCGACCTCGTCGTCCTCGGCTGGCACGAGCGTGAGCTGGCTGCCGTCACGCAGCACGAATGCCGACCCGTCGGGGGCGACAGCGGCCGGATCGCCGTCGAGCGTCGTGGTGCCGTCTCGCGTCAGCGCGAGCGCGCCGTCTGCTGTCGCGGCGAGCACCGTGCACCCGTCCTGCGACGCCGTCAACAGTTGCTGGCGGATCTCGCCGGAGGCGAGCTCGTCGCCGCTGTCGAGGTCGTACAGCACCGCGTTCGACGACCCGATGGCGGTGTCGTCGCCGTCGGCGGGCGTGCCGATCACGACGCAGGCCAGTGAGTCGACGGAGATGCGGGTGGAGAGGTCGAGCGTGCCCGACGCCGACAGGATCTCCACCCCCTCGTAGTCCACCACGACCACCTCATCGTCGTCGTCCTCGGCGCCCGGGACGACGAGCACGATCCGATCCGACGCCGTGACGAACACGGCCGAGCTCGGTTCGAATTCCAACTCGGCGATTGCGCGCGGCTCGGCGTCGGCTGCCGTGAGCTCGA
>JACDGA010000174.1 GCA_013815505.1 Acidimicrobiia bacterium | reverse complement strand
ATCCTCGACCTGCGGCGCAGGGTGTTCGACCACGTCCAGCGAATGCCGATCGCGTTCTTCACGAGAACCCACACCGGCGCACTCGTCAGCAGGTTGAACAACGACGTGATCGGTGCGCAGCGAGCGTTCACCTCGGCGCTCGCCGGCGTCGTCACGAACGTGATCGCCGTGGCGCTCACCATCGCGGTGATGATGCGGCTCTCGTGGCAGGTGACGCTGCTGGCGATCGTGCTGCTGCCGATCTTCGTCATCCCGGCGCGTCGCGTCGGCGCCCGTGTCGGGGCGCTCGAGCGCGAGGCGGCGGGGCACAACGCGGCGATGACCTCGCAAATGACCGAGCGCTTCTCGGCACCTGGCGCCACGCTCGTCAAGCTGTTCGGGCGCCCACGCGTGGAGGCGGACGAGTTCGGGCGGCGTGCCGAGCGGGTCAGCACCATCGGGGTGCGGTCGGCCGTCACCATGCAGGTCTTCATCCAGGCACTGACACTGGTGTCGGGTCTCGCGCAGGCCCTGATCTACGGGCTCGGCGGCTACCTTGCGCTCGAGGGCCGGCTCGACGCAGGCACCGTCGTCACGATGGCGTTGCTGCTCAACCGGCTCTACGCGCCGCTGACGGCGCTGGCGACGGCGAGGCTCGACGTCGTTACGGCGCTCGTCAGCTTCGAGCGGGTCTTCGAGGTGCTCGACGTCGAACCATTGATCGTCGAGCGCACCGACGCCCGCCGGGTGCCCGCCGGCTCTGCGTCGATCGAGCTCTCCGGCGTTTCGTTCACGTACCCGTCCGCCGAGGACGTCTCACTCGCATCACTGGAAGAGGTCGCCGTGCTCGACCAACGCGTCGGCGAGCAGGTGCTGCACGGCGTGTCGTTCCGCGTGGAACCCGGGCAGACCGTCGCACTCGTCGGGCCGTCCGGCGCCGGCAAGTCGACGATCGCCTCGCTCGTACCAAGGCTCTACGACGTCAACTCTGGCTCGGTGCGCCTCGGCGGCGTCGACGTGCGGGACCTCACGTTCGATTCGATCCGCGACACGGTCGGCGTCGTCACCCAGGACGGCCACCTGTTCCACGACACGATCCGCGCCAACCTCGCGTATGCAGACCCCGGGGCGACCGACGCCGACATCTGGCGCGCGGTCGAACAAGCGCGACTGTCGAACCTGATCCGGTCGCTGCCCGATCGGTTGGAGACGGTCATCGGCGAGCGTGGCTACCGCCTGTCGGGCGGAGAGCGGCAGCGACTCACCATCGCACGGCTGCTGCTCGCCAATCCGCAGATCGTCATCCTCGACGAGGCGACTGCGCACCTCGACTCGACGTCCGAGCTCGCCGTACAGCAGGCGCTTGCGGTGGCGCTCGCCGATCGCACCGCACTCGTCATCGCCCACCGGCTCTCGACGATCAGGGCTGCCGACGTGATCCTCGTGATCGAGGACGGGCGTGTGGTCGAGCGCGGCGACCACCACGAGTTGCTCGCAGCCGGTGGCCGCTACGCCGAGCTCTACCACACGCAGTTCGCCGACGAACCTGCGATCGCCTGACGCCGTCCCGCCGGCGGACCGGCAAGCAGTACGGTCGCGTGGCGGTGCCGGACCGGGAGGCGATGACCTACGACAGGATCGTCGACGCCCTCGAGCGCGTCGTCGATCGGTGCGCCGCCGACGGAGACCGCATTGGCTACTTCGCGGCGATGTACCTCGCTGTCACCAGGACCGTGCGCCAGCGAGCGATCGATGGCCACTTCGAAGACCCTGCGCGAATGGAGCGCTTCGTCGGTCGCTTCGCCGATCGTTACCTCAGCGCTGAGCGGGCGTGGCGGAGCGGCGCGCCGTGCGCCGAGTCATGGCACGTGGCGTTCCGGGCGGCCGACCACTGGCGACCCATCTACCTGCAGCACGTCCTGCTCGGCATCAACGCGCACATCAACCTCGACCTCGGGGTCACGGCATCGGAGGTGGGCGGGGAGTCGATCGATGTCGTGCGAGCCGACTTCGACGCGGTCAACGACGTGCTGGGAGATCTCGTCGACGGTTGCCAGGGTGCACTCGGGACAGTCTCGCCGTGGCTTGACCTCATTGACCGGATCGGCGGTGAAGGAGACGAGACGCTGATCCGCTTCAGTCTCGTCGCGGCCCGACGGCAGGCATGGTCGGTGGCCGTACGCCTGTCCACGCTCACCGGCGACGAGCGCGATCGGGAGATCGACGCCGTCGACGCAGCCACGGTCTGGGTCGCACTCGCCGTCCAGAATCCCGGCCTCCCCGCCAGCGCGCTGCTCCTCGCCGTGCGTGCACGCGAGCGCGCCGAGCCGGCCGATGTGATGCGCCTGCTTGCCGACGTGCGCCCCGACACGTCGTCGACGTCGTAGACCTCGGCGAACGGCACACCGACCGCCGCGTCGGGGCTCGTGCTGTTGAACATCTCGGCGAGCGTGCTGTCCAGCGTGAACTTGATCGCCTTCGGGTTCGGTGTCGGGGACGGTGAGACGTTGGCCACGTGTCGAGCGTGCGGCCGACATCCGACGTGCGCGACGCCAGCGACCTGCCACCATGGAGACGCGCAACAGGCCGATCTTGTCAAGGTGACCGATTTGAACACCCGATCCACGCCACTCGACGAACTCACCATCACCGTCGTCGTCGACAACGAGACCGACAACCTCTCGAGCATCGACGCCGGCATTCCACAGCTGCCCGAGGTGGTGTCGTTGCTGAGGCGGATCCCACCGACGCGACGACACGACGGGCACGACTGCATCCCCGTGTTCGATCACCTGTGCGTGGCGTGTCACGGCCTGTCGGTGCTCCTGACCGGTCTGGTCGGCAACGAACGTCACACCGTGTTGTTCGACGTCGGACCCTACGGCGACGTGTGGGTCGACAACGCCGAGCGACTGGGCATCGACATCTCGACCATCGAGAAGGTGTTCCTGTCGCACTGGCACTGGGATCACAGCGGCGGGCTCCCTGTGGTCATCGATGCCATCGCGAAGGCTCGGCGCACGGCGGGCCTCGACGGAACCGTGATGGTCGACCTGCATCCCGATCGGCCAGACCAGCGCGGCATCCGCACGCCGTCGGGGACGGTGGTGATGCTGCCCGAGGAACCGACCCTCGCTGCGCTTGCCGACGCGGGAGGGACGATCGAGCTGCACGACGAACCCCACCTGCTCGGCGAAGGGTTCTTCCTGGGCAGCGGGGCGATCGCTCGCACGACGAGCTACGAGGTGGGCCTCGAAGGCCACCACACGTTCCGCGGCGATCTCGGCGAGCCCGACCCGCTGATCATGGACGAACGGTTCCTCGCCGCCGAGGTCCGAGGCCGGGGTGTGACCGTCTTATCGGCGTGCTCGCACGCGGGCATCGTCAACGCCTGCCTCGGCGCCCGGTCGCACTATCCCGAGCTGGACATCGATCTGGTGCTCGGCGGGTTCCACCTCGCCGGTGCGCTGATGGAGCAACGCATCGACGCCACCGCGACCGATCTTTTCGAGGTGGTGCGACCCCGCATCGTGGCCCCCGGCCACTGCACCGGATGGCGAGCGAAGGCGGCGCTCGCCGACCGCTTCGCACCCGGCCGCTACGCCCCGAGCGTGGTGGGCACCAGTTTCTTCCTGACCGCGCCGGCGGACTGACGATCCCGTTCGTCCACGGTTCGCGGTGAATGATGGAGCCGTGGACGAACCTTGGGTTGCCGACGCATTGCGGCGGGCGCGAGTGGCGCGCCTCGGCACGGTGGGCGACGGCGGCGCGGTGCGGCTCGTGCCGATCTGCTTCGCCCTTGTCGATGGCTGGTTGGCGAGTGCGGTGGACCACAAGCCCAAGCGCACCGGCCAGCTGCGCCGGCTCGACGACATGGAGAGGGCGGGGTCGGCGACCGTGCTCGTCGATTACTACACGGAGGACTGGTCACAGCTGTGGTGGGTGCGCATCCGCGGCCGGGCGGTGGTCCACCGCGACCGCGACGACGAGGCCGTCGCGGTGCTCGCCGCGCTGGCGGCCAAGTACAGCCAGTACCGAGAGCGCCCGCCGGCGGGGGCCGTCTACCGGATCGCGATGGACGAGGTCCGGTCGTGGCGCCCACCGAACAACTTATGACCGACGGCGATCAGCCCAGGCGTTGGAGCGCGTCGTCCCACGAGGGCCGGCCGTCTGCTCCCCGCATCGTCCATCGGACGAACTTTGTTGGCCCCATCTCCGGGGTGAGCGCGGTCATCAGCCCGGCTCAGGGCGATCGCAGAGCACGGCGGGATGGAACGCTCGAAGGATCGCCGGCGGACCACCCACGTCATCCGCCAGACACGGTTCGCGCGCTTCTGGATGGTGCCGGGCCGGCGCGCAGCAGCTCCTCGACTTCAGCTGACCTCTGCTCACAGACGGAGGACGACCTTGCCTGTCGTCCGTCGTTCGACGAGATCCCGGTGGGCGCGCGCGGCATCGGCGAGGGCGTACTCGGTGATGAACGGTGTCCAGACCCCGTTTGCCGTGGCATCGAGCGCTCGGGTCTCGAACTCGCGCACTGGGACCGTCAGCGGGGCGGCCTTCGGTCCGACGGCCCAGCGCTCCTCCACGCCCGCTGCGGCGAGCATGTCGGAATCGGCGCCGAGCGATCCCGAGCTGTAGCCGATGCGTACGACCCTGCCACCGTTGGCGA
>JACDGA010000173.1 GCA_013815505.1 Acidimicrobiia bacterium | reverse complement strand
ACGAGGCCGTTGACGTTGGGCTTCGCACTCGGCGGGATGGCGACGTTCAAGCGCTGCAGGTCGGCCTGCGTGGTTCCCGTGTTGTTCTGGAAGCCGGGCACGACGCCCTCGGGAATGCCGGTCAGGAAGATCGCCAGTAGGTCGGCACGATCCTGGTCGTAAGCAGCCAGGTTCGGGAACACGTCGGGATACAACACCGGCAGCAGGCCTGCCAGCTCCGGCCGGGCCACGAGCTGGGCGAAGTCGGAATCTTGCTCCGGCGCCGAGCGGTTCCACGCGTCCTTGCGCGCCATCGGCACGAGGACCTCGTTGAACAGCGGCACCGCCAAGCGGGAGACCTGGGTGAACGGCCCTTCGCCGTAGCTCTGCGTCGCGTCCTGGAAACGACCCTTCTGACGATCGGCTGCGGCGTACACGCCGATCACCGCGTTGTCGGCCAAGGGATCGGTGGGAACCGACCCGTCAGAGGTCAGCTGACCGATCGGGATCTGCAGCGCGATGGAGTGGACGTTGAACCCGCGTAGTCCGTTCACGCCGGCGGCAGCCGGCGTCGAGATCAGGTGCAGGTTCTGGAACGGTCGCAGCGCGGCGAGGTCGAAGATCGACCCGAGGTCGACGAAGAACCCGTCCAGACGTTGCCCGGCGAACAGGCGGATGCCGTCACCGATTTCGTAGATCGCAGAGTTGGCGAGGTCGGGGTAGTTCGGGGTGGAGCGAAGTCCGACGTTGCACGGCGGCAACAGCAGATCTTCTCCGATGACAGTCGACGATTCCCCACGGATCTCGGTGACGGTGCAGCGCTGGGGGCGGTTGAAGTTCGGGCTGTCGATCGATTCGATCGGACCGGTGTTGTAGAGGAAGGTGTTCTCGTTGGGGACCGTCGTCTCGAAACGGAACTCGTAGATGATGTCCTTGGCGACCCCGTCGCCGCTGTTGTCGACGTTGATCCGGTACCGCACGTCGTCGCCGAACTCGTAGAAGTTCGGTCCACCGGCGGGATTCTGGAACGGGATGAAGTTGGCGATGAGGGTGACGGTGTCGGGACGGTCGGGGCTCACGAACGCATAGACGTCGGTGTTGTCGGCGACGGCGTCCTTGGACGTCTCTGGTGCTTCACGATGTGATGACATGGCTGTTCCTCAAGACCCTTCCGGCGCTGCGGCCCGCATGATCCGGGCCACGAGCTTGTGATCCTTGAAGATGACCTCGCGGCTGCCCTGCAGCACCGAGACCTCGCCGTTCTCGGCGTCGTGGACGCACAGCATGACGCGACCGGTACCCGACTTGTCGATCTCGGACTTCGTCAACCGGTCGGTACGTGCTTGCGGCGATGCGGATGCGGACATGACACCCGCTGCGGTGAGT
The DNA here is from genome assembly GCA_013815505.1 of Acidimicrobiia bacterium. Classification (GTDB taxonomy): domain Bacteria; phylum Actinomycetota; class Acidimicrobiia; order Acidimicrobiales; family Ilumatobacteraceae; genus JACDHN01. Next base: position 3,289 of record JACDGA010000173.1, on the reverse strand, counting down.
GGAACAGCCACCGCAGCAGCTCCGGCCGCGGACAACCGCAGCACATTCCGTCGTGACCATTCAGACATAGGGGAACTCTCCTGATTGCGATGTCGTGACTCTTTGCGGGAGCGCCGCCGAACATAGCAGGGCGATCACCGGTTCGTCACGTTTTGAGCCGGAGGTGCACCACGATTCTTTGGCTCACCGAACCGCGTGGATGGCAGGCGAACAACGTGGCCGTCGCGTTGCGTGTCTGGTCGATGATCCAGAGCGACTGTGGCGCGACGATCTCGGTCTTCCGCACCGTGTAGACGTGCCGAGCGTCGCCGAGGTTGAAGATCACCTCGTCACCGCGTCGCAAACTGTTCAGGTCGGCAAAGTCGGCGTTGTGGCTCGTGCGGTGACCGGCGATCACGGCGTTGCCGACCTCTCCCGGCATCGCTGTCCCGGGCCAATGTCCCGGGCCGCGGTCGAGCGTCGGCAACTGCACGCCCTCGAACACGTAACGGACCAGGCCGAGCTTCGGGATCTCGATCGAACCGATTCCCTCGCCTTCAGCCGGCCCTTCGGCGCCAGGAGGCTTCGGGGCCGATTTCGCCGCGGCCGAGTTCGCAGCCCCCGGCAGCACGTCGCCTGGGCGTGTCTTCGGCAGCAACCCCGCCCACGCTGTCGTGCTCGTCGGCGTGTCGCTCGTGGCCGTCGCGTCGCCGCCTGAATCCAGCTGCTCCACCAACCCGATCGTGATGGCAGCGACCAGCACGAGCCCCATCACGGTCGGGACCACGGTCGAGGCACGGCGCACGACGAAAGTGTAGTGAGCTCGCCAGACGATCGACCTTCGCTTCACTCGGCCCTGAGGCGATCGACCCGGCGCGTACCCTGGATTCCCGCCCGGGTGGCGGAACTGGCGAGACCTGCAATCGTGCCGATCGTCGTCACTGCCGATCGTCCCCGTCGGCGACTTCTACGGGGCTGCACACGTCCATTTGGACGGCGCTCGCCGCGGCGTCTAGTTTGCACCTTGCCCGGGGGAGCGTTCAGGAACCTCCGGCACGACATGGAGGTGGCCCGATGCCGCGACACCGATCCACTTTCGCCCTCGCAGCACTGACCGTGGTGGCGGTGCTCGCGCCAGGTTTGGCCAGCGCCCAACACGGCAGCGATGCCGAGGTCACGGTCGGCAGCGACGACCGCTACTTCTCGCACAACAAGCAGAACGAGCCGGGGCTGGCCGTGAACCCGGTGAGCCCGAACGTTCTCGCTGCCGGCGCCAACGACAACATCGACCTCGAGCAGTGCAACGCGGGAGACCCCGAGACCTGCCCGTTCACACCCGGCGTCGGCGTTTCGGGCGTGCAGTTCTCGCTCGACGGTGGCGACACGTGGACCCAGCCGACCTACACGGGTCTGTCGGCTCGCAACTCCTCGTGCCGTCCAGCACCTGGCACCTCACCCGGCTGCGTCCCGAGCAACGGCCGGATCGGCACGTTGCCCTGGTATGCCGAGAGCGGCCTGGTGTCCAACGGTGACCCCGAGCTCGCCTTCGGCCCCGTCCCAGCGGCCGACGGTTCGTTCTCGTGGACCAACGGCCAGCGCCTCTATTACGCCAACATCGCCACCAAGCTCGATCCCAAAGCGTTCCGCGGCGACGGTGCGATCGCCGTCTCCCGCACGGACAACGTCGCTGCGGCGGCGAACAACGTCAAGAGCGCGTGGAAGCGGCCGGTGATCGTCACCCGTCAGAACAGCGCGCTGTTCAGCGACAAGGAGCAGATCTGGGCTGACAACGCCGCGATCAGCCCGCACTTCGGCAACGTCTACGTTTGCAACGTCGGCTTCCGCGGCGCCGCCGGCAGCGAGCCGGTGCTGCTCGCCCGCTCGACCGACGGCGGCGACACGTGGCGCACCCGCCAGCTCACAGCGGCCACGAACAACAACCAGACGGGCGGTCGCCAGGGATGCGCCGTCCGCACGGACAGCGACGGCACGGTCTACGTCGTGTTCGAAGGCTTCGACAAGCAGCGCAACACCGGCGTGTTCTTCCAGACACGCTCGTTCGACGGCGGTGCCAGCTTCGAGCGTCCGCGGGCGATCGTCGCCATCGCCGGCATCGGTCAGTTCGACCCCGCCCAGGGCCGGTTCACCATCGACGGCGTCGCCGGCGCCCGCACCAACACCTTCCCGAGCATCGACATCGCCAACGGCGCGCCGAGCGGGACCGACGCCACCGACCAGGTCGTGATCACGTGGTCCGACGACCGCGCCGGGACGAACCAGGAGAAGGCGTACCTCATTCGCTCGAACAACCGCGGCCGCTCGTACTCGGCACCCGGTGTCGTGTCGACGCCTGGCGATCGGGCCAACCAGCCGGCAGTCGCCATCTCACCCGACGGCGGCGACGTGTACGTCGTGTACAACGCCTTCCTCGACCCGTGGCGACAGACCACATCAGGTACCCGGCGCATGCTCGGCGTCGTCAACCACGTGGCGCCCGCCGGGACGGTGACGCCGCTGCATCGAGGCGCCATCGGCGATGCCCGCGCCTCCAGCAGCAACGGCCTGACCTCGGAGTTCCTCGGCGACTACAACTACGCCGTGGCGACCCGTGACTACGGCGCGGCGGTATGGAACGACATGCGCGACGGTGTTGTCTGCCCGGCGATCAACGCCTACCGGCAGGCCTTCGTCGAGGACGTGACCGGCGGTGGCGCCAGGCCGATCGTCGCCGACCGGCCACGCGACCGCGCTGTGGCCAACCAGGTACCCAACGCTCACTCGTCGGCCATCCGGCCCGCGCCGAACAGCGAATGCGTGCAAGGCGTGCCCGAGTCGTTCGGCAACTCCAGCATCTACGGCGGCGCCTACCAGGACCCGACGCCGTAAGAGGCGAGCCGACGGGCGGGCCGCATCGTCAGCGGCGTGTTCGAACCCGCAGCTTCGTCATCCCTTGATCTGGTGGTCCGACTCGATCGCCAGGTTTGGATGCGTCAGCCGATGTCGAGTTCGAGCTCGCCGCCGATGTAGGCGGTCGCGACGTCACGTAGCCGCATGTTGTGGTTCCGAGAGTGATTGCGAAGTGCCTGCCACGCGACGGTCATGTCGACGTTCGCGCGCTCGGCGTAGATCCCCTTCGCCTGCTCGATCACGATGCGTGAGTCGAGCGCCGTCTGGAGTTGGTCGCTCAACACGTTCGCTTCCTGCACCGTCCGTTGCTGGATGATCCCGATCGTCGCGGCGTCGGCGAGTGCCTGCGCGACACGGACGTCAGCGGGCGCCAGCGCGTTGTGGGACTTGCCGAACAGGTTGA
>JACDGA010000028.1 GCA_013815505.1 Acidimicrobiia bacterium | reverse complement strand
CGCCCGCACTTCCAGCAGAACTGGCAGCTCTTCGCTCCGACGCCGATCAGCGACGAGCGCATCCTCCTGCTCCGTGCTCGCGTCGGCGACGGGAACGCCGCTCGCGTCACGGACTACGTCGACATCACCTCACCGGACCTCGCCACGACACACGAACTGCGGTTCCTCGCCCCGAAGACCGCGCGCATCGGCCTGAACCTGGTGCAACTGCTGACATGGCGCGATCCGATCGCCCAGCGGATTCGCGATCGTGTGGAACGCGACGGCGGCAGCGAGAATCCGGATCTCCTCCTGCCGAGCGAGGAGACGGTGCTGGAGGAGGCAGATCAGCTCGTGCAGCGCTACCTGTGCCAGGCGGCCGCCGACCGATGGGGACCGACGGCGCAGGACGTGCAAGCTCGCCTCGTCGTCAACGAGTTCCCGCCCTACTCCAGGCGCACCGAGCCGAACTCCACAGGCGACGTGGAGATCAGGGAGCTCCCATGGATGCACGGCTGCGGCGACTCGTGACGCCGAGGCGGGCGGTGGCGGCGCTCGCCGAGACGCTGACGCGGGAGAAGTGGGCCCTCGGAGGGCTCGCCCTGATGCGAGTCATGTATGCCGTCGCCGCGCTGCACCTCTACCTGACGAACTACACGCTGCGCGACGAACTCTGGGGACCGGGGTCGGTGTATCCCCACGACAGCTACCGCGAGATCGCGGTGACGCCGCTGACCTGGGCGTACACCATCGCCACCAGCGCGGCCACGTTCGAGCTGGTGTTCCACATCGGCATCCTCGTGGCGGTGGCGATGCTCCTCGGGATCGGCGGGCGACCGACCGTCGTTGCCCACGCGTTCCTCCACATCTCGCTCTACCTCCGGAATCCGTTGCTCATGGATGGCGGCGACAACATCGCCCACATCGCCCTCGTGTTCCTCTGCTTCGTCGACAGCTCGTCGTTTCTCTCGTGGAGCTGGCGTTCACCCGTAGGCAGGCAAGGGCGCATCCGCGCCGAAGTCTCCAACGCGATCCACAATGTCGCCCTCATCGCGATCGCCTTCCAGGTTCTGGTCGTGTACTGGGCGTCGGCGATGTACAAGATCCAGGGTCGCATGTGGCAGGACGGGGTCGCGCTCTACTACATCCTCCGAGTTCCGGAGTTCACCTGGCCGGGGGTGTCCGAGCTGGTGTACGAGAACCGGTGGCTCGTGTTCGCGCTGACGTGGACGACGGTGTGGTTCCAGCTCGCCTTCCCGCCGCTCATCCTGACCCAACGCTTCCGAGTCGCGATACTCGGTGCCGCCGTCGTCTTCCACCTCGGCATCGCCCTGCTCATGAACCTGTGGACGTTCTCCATCTACATGATCGGGACCGAGGCGGTCTTCTTGCCCTCCCGGCTCGCAGCACGATTGCCCGCACGGCGCCAGATCGCCCGGAGTCGCCGACTTCGTCCCCAGGAGGAGGTGGCACATGCGGCGCGCGTCGGCGGACTATGAGGTCACGCTCCGTCGGACGTCGAAGTTCAACCGCCTCGCTCGATGGGTGATGAACCTCTTCATGGCGACAACTCCCGAAACCGGCCGCTGGTTCAGCATCTGGCCGTGGGACGCGGTGATCCTCGATCGTCGAACGGGCGAGGTGCTGCGGGTGGTACGCAACGACAGCAGCGGGGCAGAGGACGCCGTCGCGGACGTCACCGTCGACGTCGAGGAGATGACCACAGACGAGTTCCGGACGTACTGGCTGTGACCAGATCGCGACAGCGACTGTGAGCGGCGACGAGAACATGATCGGCGACGACATCCGGCCCGAGCCGATCGTCGTGTGCTCCCCTGTGCTGGGACGTTGGCGAGCGATGAACAGTCCGGCGACGCGAGTCCCGAGCCACGGGGTCCACGCGTACGCGCAGACCTACGCCATCGACCTCCTCCACGAGCCCGCCGCCAGCAATCGGCCGCCGTTCGGCTGGTGGCCGCTGGCACGACGCTCGGACGCCTTCCCCGGGTTCGGCCAGCCGGTGCTGGCCGCAGCAGACGGCGTCGTGATCGCTGCCCACGACGGAGAGCGTGACCACCTGAGCCGAAACTCGTTCCCGGCGCTGGCGTACCTCGCCGTCGAGGAGCGCGTTCGGGCGCGAGCCGGGCATCCTCGCATGCTCGGGAACCACGTGATCGTCGATCTCGGCGACCAGGTCTACGCGCTCTACGCCCACCTCCGTCGTCGTTCGGTGCGCCTCGATCCCGGCCAGCAGATGAGCGCCGGCGCACACATGGCCGACTGCGGCAATTCGGGCAACTCCTCGGAACCTCACCTGCACTTCCAGTTGATGGATGATCCGGACGTGCTGGTCGCCTCCGGCTTGCCGATGACGTTCGATCGGTACTCAGTCGACGGCGCGATGCGCAGCGGCCTGCCAGCCGATGGTGTGCTGTTCGAGGTCGATCTCCCTCACGGCGAGTGAGCGCACATTCGCGTTTCCGTCTCGCGCCGGCTCGGACTCCTCATGTGGTGGGAGAGAGCGGGTCGCGATTCGCCCGATCGGGCGACTTTCTACCGCCAGTTCGACGGATGCGCTGCGAGCGAGCGCCTCTCGTCGCCGCCGACATCTGGCTGCAGGACCGTCTGTTATCGTCTCCGGTGCTCGCGGGACGGAAACTGCGTGAGGAGAACGATGCAACGACCACGTTTGGCTGCGTTGGGGATCGTGCCTGTGATCTGCTCGAACGAAGCGGGTAGCCCGTTGGACGCGAAGGGCCAGCTGGTCGCGCACCACCCTTGCCGACGTAGCCGCCTTCGCGGTGAACGTGGCAGCGGGACGATCTCGCTCGTGGTCGTGATCCTCGTGCCGGCGCTCGTGTTCGCCGCAGGGCTCGTGCTCGACGGTGGTCGCCAGCTCGAAGCCCGTCGAGACGCCCAGGGCGGCGCATCCGCCGCGGCGCGAGCCGCAGTCCAGTACGAACAGGCCGAGTCGTTCGCCGACCGTCTCGACCCATCGCTCGCCATCCGTCGCGGACAGTCGTCGCTCTCTGCGGAAGGGCTGGCCGGGAGCGTGACCGTGTCCGGCGACGAGGTGAGGGTGACCGTCTCCATTACCGTCGACCGCAAGATCCTGCCCGGATCGGCAACGGTCACCGAGACCGCCACGGCGACGCCAGAGGACGGCGTCAACTCCGCCGGCGGCTGACGGCCCGGAGGAGCTGTTGGGCGGCGCGCCCGGCAAGATGGTGCGGTGACGGGATACGACGTGGTCGGCGACGTGCACGGTCACGCCGACCGCCTCGAGGCGCTGCTGCGCTCGCTCGGTTACCGCAAGCGCGACGGGGCATACCGTCATCGTGGCCGTCGGGCGGTGTTCGTCGGCGACCTGATCGACCGGCATCCGCAGCAGCGCCGGACGGTCGACGTGGTCCGCCGGATGATCGACGCCGGATCGGCACAGATGGTGCTCGGCAACCACGAGTTCAACGCCGTCGCCTTCGGTCTGGCGCGAGAGGACGGCACCTACGGGCGGCCGCACACGGACAAGAATCTGCGACAGCACCGGGCGTTCCTCGACGAGGTCGGTTTCGGGACGGCGTTGCACTGCGAGCTGATGGCGTGGTTCTGCGAGACCCCGATGTGGCTCGAGCTCGACGGGCTGCGGGTGGTGCACGCCTGTTGGAGCTCCCGTCACATCGAGCTGCTCGCCGGCGCACTCGATGAGGACCACACGCTCTCGCCATCGACGATCGAGGCGGCGACGACGCAGGGGACGGATCTGCACGAGGCGGTCGAGATCGTGCTGAAGGGTCCAGAGCTCGATCTCGACGGCATCTGGTATCGCGACCAGGGAGGGCACCGGCGCACGGCGGCGCGACTGCGCTGGTGGGACTCGTCTGCCAACACGCTGCAACGGGCTGCACTGATCCCGCCGGGAACGGTGCTCCACGACGGCCGCCGCGGTGACGTGCCGGTCGTCGAGCTGCCCGACCGGGCGCTCGCGGCGACGGTGAGTCCCTATTCCGGGCCCGTGCCGGTCCTGTTCGGCCACTACTGGTGGCAACGGGGCACAGCTGAGCCGGTGAACCCGATGGCGACGTGCCTCGACTTCAGTGTTGCTGCGGGCGGCGACCTCGCCGCCTACCGCTTCGATGGCGAGCCGCACCTCGATCCTGCGAACCTCGTGTGGGGGTGACGGTGCCTGCACCGGGGCGCCCACTCCGCGACCGGGGCGACACCTCTGACGGCTGCTGCGAGGTCGTCATCACGGCGGAGGACGGGATGTGGCTCGACGAGTTCGCGCGGCGGCTCGTCGACGAACGGCTGGCGGCGTGCGTGCACAGTCACGTCGGCATCCGGGCGATCTACCGCTGGGACGGCGCCGTGCACGACGACCCTCAGTTCCGCGCCGCCGTCCACACCCGGGCGAGTCTCGTGCCGGCCATCGTCGCCCTCGCCGACTCCGAGCACCCCGACGACGTCCCGTGCGTCATCGCCCTCCCGCTCGTCGGCGGGCACCCCGCATACCTCCGATGGATCCTCGACGAGACGATCGACCCGGACACGAACGACACCCGAGCGGTCGTAGCGTCACCCCGCTGACGGTGCCCTCGTCACGCGCCGTGGCTCGGTGGCGCGGTGGTCGACTCGAGCAGGCGGCGGGCCCGGCGTCCGAGGTCGCCGAGGTCGACCCGGCCGGCGTCCGACGCGGCGGCCAGCCGCTCGGCGAGATCGAGCGCATCGGCGACGATCGGCGCATCGGCGGCTGCGTCCTCGCCCATGGCGTGGAGGATCGTCCGCTCCGTTCGCGACGCCACGATCGGGTCGGCGATGCCGTCGACCCATACCCGTGTCCGCCTCCCCTCGCCCCGCGCGTCGCCGCGGAGCGGCTCGAGCGCGTAGATCCGATCGGCCCGGACGAACTTCCCGAACCCGAGCGAGACCATGTGATGCGCGTCTGCCACCGACCCAGTATCCCCGATCGCGACGGCGTGCGACGACGGGCGGCGCAACCGTCAGCAACGGCCGCCGGCGTCAGACCTTCGTCACCCGGACGGCGTCGGCGATGACGTAGCCGGGTGACGACGACCAGCGGCTGATCGCCACGTACTCCTTGTCGCCCACACTCAGCGAGAAGTTGCCGAGCGACCGCCAGCGGCCGCCGCCCGAGCGCTGGTCGATGCGCGTACGACCCGCCGCCCCTGCCACCATTGAGCTCGGCGGCGACGTCACGCCGCAGCTGCGGCAGCTTGGCGTAGAGCACATCGCCGGGACACGCCGTGCTCATGAAGTCACGGTGCCCGTAGATCGCCGTCGCCGGGATGCGGTACTACTGACAGATGTAGGCGCACGAGCCGACGAGCGCGCTGTACAGCGCATCCGGCGGCGCGACCGACGTGAAGGTGCCCTCGTTCTGGATCCCGATCGAGCGCCCGTTCTCGTTGCCGGCGTGCGCGCCGTGCACGAACGACGACCCGCCACCTCCATCACGTACCCACCACGGCTCACCGTGAAGTTCTGTCCCGTGTCCATCCAGCCGTTGGAATCCATGTGGTAGTTCTGAATCCCTCGGGCGAGCGAGAACGCCGCGGCCTGCGTCGTCGCCGTGCCGTTCGACGTCGCTGTGTGATGGATGACGATCTTGCTCGGCCGGTAGTTGTTGATCTGCACCGCTCCCCGAGCCGCCCTCGCGTTCCACTCCGAGCACGAGTAGATCCGAGGCGACGGCACTGCCGCCGACACGACCTCGGGCCGCAGCAGCGATCGGTGCGCTGGCCCGCGTCGAGGTCGGCGATCTCGACGCCGACGGCGTGCGCTCGGCGGTCCAGCAGCTGCGGGGTGCGCACAATCACGTCTCCCGTCTCGACGTCGCGCTCGCTGCTCGGGCGACTGAACTCTGCGGTTCGGGAACCTGCGCCGATCCCGTCGATCTGCTCACCGGTGTCGGCGAGATGGCGACCGGCAGCGCGCGGCGCATCGTGCGACATGCCGAGCTCCTCAGCCACATGCCGGTGCTCGGTGCAGCGCTCGCCGTGTGCGAGGTCAGTGACGACCACGTCGCCGCGATCGCCGTCGGCTGGCGTCGTATCGAACCCTGCCGTGCGGCCCGCGTTCGACGCGCTCGACGCCGAGCTCACCGACTACGCCCGGCACCACCCACCCGATCAGCTCGCCGCGCACCTCCAATATGTGCAGCGACGGCTCGAGCGCCACCGCAACCGCAACCTCGACGTGCGGCGCCGTCGAGCGGTCCGCGTCCCGCGGCGCGCCGTCACTCGTGCCCGGTGCCGATCCCGACGACCCGCTGGCCCACGACCGAGAGTTCCTCGCCGCGCACGCGCTCACACGGTTGGTGTCACACGGTCACGTCGCCGAGCATCCGTCAACGCCCGAGGTCGTCGTGCTCATCGACGAGAAGTCGTTGCTGTTCGGCGAGCATGCGGCCACCGCCAGCGAGCTGCACGACGGCACCCGCGTCGACATCGACATGGTCCGCCGGCTCTGCTGCGAAGCAATCGTCACCGCAGTCGTCGGGTCCACCGACGGCAAGGTGCCGCTCAACGTCGGACGCCAGGCGCGCACCGCCACCCACGCGCAACGACGGGTGCTGCGCGCCATCTACCGCACATGCGCGATCGACAGCTGCACCACACGCTTCGACTGGTGCGTGGTCCACCACATCTGGTTCTGGGAGCTCGACGGGCTCACCGACCTCGCCAACCTCATACCGCTCTGCCACCGCCACCACCACCTCGTCCACGACGCCGGCTGGCGGCTCACGCTCGACGCCCACGACCGGACCCTGACGTTTGCCCGACCCGACGGGACAATCCACACCCGCAGCCGACCACCCGGCCCCGCGCCCCCAGGGTCGCAGCCCGCTGCTGCTCGCCGTCGGGCCGCGGTCGATCCGGGCGGGGCGACGACGAGCGAGTGCGAGCCGGCTGCGGTCGGGCGACGACGACGACGAACCTCGAGTACCACCGCCGCGTGACACGCACACGACGGCCGCCCGATGAACCACGAGACACGATCCCGAGCCAACCGTCGACGCCGCCCGCGTGTCAGCGAGGGGTGCGACCCATGAGGAAGAACTCGGGGTTGGGGCGCATGTCGAAGGCGTGGGCGAGTCGGTTTGAGAGCCCGAAGAAGCCGACGATCGACACAACGTCCCAGATGTCGTCGTCGGTGAGGCCGACCGTTCGCAGTGCCTCGGCGTCGTCGGGACCGACATCCTCTGGCGTGCGGGCCAAGCGCAGGGAGTAGTCGACGATGGCCCGGCGTCTATCGTCGAGTGGCGCCTTCGCCGGATCGACGCTGACGAGATCGGCGATCTCGGGATCCTTGTCGCGGATCCGCAGGATCGCTCCGTGGGCGACGACGCAGTATGTGCACGAGTTGGCCGCCGACGTCGCCACGACGATCAGCTCGCGATCGGCCTTCGACAGCGCCTGAGTGTCACGGTCCATCACGAGGTCGTGGAAGTGGAAGAACGCCCGGAACAGCTCGGGACGTTCGGCGAGCCCGGTGAACACGTTGGGCACGAACCCCGACTTCTCCCGCACCGCTTCGATGCGCTCGGCGATGTCGGCCGGGATCTCCCCCTCCGCTGCGCTCGTCGCACCGTTCACGTCGTCATCGGCCATCGCACCGACCGTACCCGCCGCCACGCCGGCTCTGTGTCACGAACAACGTCGAGTCTCGACGTTGTTGGTGACACAGAGGTCGGGGAATGACGCGGGGTGAGGGCCAGGGCGGGGTCGAGTCGTGGTCGTGGTCGGGGTCGGGGTCGGGGTCGGGGTCGGGGTCAGACGGTGATGTTGCCGTCGACGATGGTGACGGTGGCTCCGCCGACCCAGATCGTGTCGGTGGTGTCGCCGGTGTCGCCGGGGTCGTGGCCGGAGGCGCTCGGCTCGGCCTCGATCTCGATGCGGCCGGCGCGGCCGATGCACGAGCCCTGTGTGGCCGTGTAGCGGCGCGGCGCGAGTCCCTCCCCGATCAGCCACTGCGCGACGCCGGCGTTGAGGCTGCCCGTCACGGGGTCCTCCGGCACACCGACGCTCGGGGCGAACGCCCGCAGCTCGAACTGGGCATCGCCGCCGTCGCGGTGCGGCCCGACGACGCCGACCTTCGCCAGACCGGCGAGCGCCGCCATGTCGGGGCGGAGGCGCCGCACGACGTCGCTGCTCGACAGCAACAGCACGTGCCAGTTGGGCCCGTTGTCGATGACCCGCGTCGCCGACACCTCGCCGGCGTCGACCCCGAGGGCGGCGATGAGCCCACCCATCAACTCGCCGGAGAGCTCGGACATCACGGGCTCGGGCGCGGCGAACGCCAGCGTGCCCGACGCACCGACACGCAGCTGCACCAGCCCGATGCCACATTGCTGCACCACGGTGGCGTCCCGGACGCCGAGGCGCGGCTCACCGGTTGCCTGGAGCCAGGCGTGGCAGGTGCCGAGCGTCGGGTGCCCGGCGAACGGCAGCTCGCCACCGGGCGTGAAGATCCGCACCCGGTAGTCGGCACCCTCGTCGGTCGGCGGCAGCACGAACGTCGTCTCCGAGAGGTTCGTCCAGCGGGCAACGGCCGCCATCTCGGCGTCGTCGAGCCCTTCTGCGTCGAGCACCACGGCAACCGGGTTGCCGAGCAACGGACGCTCGCCGAACACGTCAACCTGCAGGAATCGCCGCACCTCGCTCACACCCCTGCACGCTACGACCGCAGCACACCGCCGTCAGCCGGTGTCAGCGGCGAGTCGTCGAACGCGGGTCATCGGGAGGGCGGGCCCACCACAGGGCCAGACCGGCAGTGCCGACGATCGGCAGCAACATCACGAGCCAGGCGCCGTCGAGCTCGGCATCGATCAGCGCGTCGACCCCGAGCGCACCCAGCACGGTCGCCGCCACGATCGCAGCGAGCGGGGCAAACCACGGGCGCAGCACGTCGACGCCGGCCGCGGCCGCCATCGGCATCGAAGCAGCGAGCGCACAAACCATGTGCAGCACGCCGATCGACACGGCCACGACCACGAGCGCCCCGTCGACCTCGCCGTCGGCGTGGATGAGCCACGTGAACAGGATCGAGATGATCATCGTCAGCGGCGCCGCCGATCCCGGCAGCACCACCGCACCGGCGCCGGCGATCATCGCCAGCCAGAAGAAGACGTCGACCTGATGCCACTCCGCCCGTGACATCGCGAACAGCGCGACGGCCGCCGCCACGGCGATCGTTGCCCGCAGCGCCAACGAGATCGCTCCGGCAGCACGGATGATGTCGTACCGGCGAGCAGCCACGGCGACGAGCCGCCCGGAACGCTCTGCGATGGCCTCCATCAACGCCTCCCACCGCGACTGCCGGACGCACTGCCGGACGCACCGGCGAGCGACGAGCCACCCCGCACCCGAGGCGCAGAGCTCAGGCGGCTCACACGACGGAGCACCTCGTCGAGGCTGCCGCTCCCCCGCCACGCCACCACCGGCACGCCGAGGTCCATCAGCTGGTCGAGCTCGACCTGTCGTTCGAGCAGGCGCAGCCGCCACGCCAACGTCGCCCACCCCCGCTCGCTCTGGGCGACGATGTCGGTCGGCAGCGTGTCGATCAGGATCACGGTGTGTCCCTGCGCCACGAGCACGGCGACCTGGCTGGCCGCCACCGTGCCGGTGACCGGGCTGAGCACGACCACGAGGTCGCCGTGTCGCGGCGGGCGGATACGCCGCCGAGCACCACCGCGCACCTCGCCCGGTGTCGCAGCGACGAGCACGTCGAGGATCCGACGGAGATGCCCGCGCCCCGTTCCGGCCGGCACGCGCCGCACCCGCTGGCCGAGATCGACGACGCTGACTCGATCGCCGTGGCGGAGGTAGTGCTCGGCGATGGAGGCCGTCGCCCGCACCGCCGTGTCGAGGCTGCTCGCCGCGCCGTCGATCCCCTCGCTGTGGCCGTAGTCGTGTTCGGTGTCGAGGATCAGAACGACCTCGGTGTCGCGGTCCGACCATGTCGAGTTGACGTGCAGCTCGCCCGTTCGCAGCGAGATCGGCCAGTTCACTCGCCGCAGCCGGTCGCCGAGTTGGAACGGGCGGACGTCGGCGAACTCGCTGCCGTCGCCGGGTCGACGGGACCGGTGGAGTCCCACGATTCCTGCAGGGCGCGGGATCGCGTCAACGGCAGCGAACGTCTCGCGCAGTGGCAGCGTCGACATCCTGATCGGTCGCATCGGCCCCTTCGTCGATCGATAGGCGCCGAGCGGCGAGGTGCACACCACCTGGCGCACCGTGATCGCCCGCTTGCCCCACCTCACGGTGCGCAGGTCGAACGTGCGCCGCGTCGATCCCGACGGCGCCATGGCGAGCACGGGTGACGCCACGTCGAGCACGGTGAACTCGTCGGGCTCGAGCACCACGGTGACGACGTCGATGTCGGGACCACCGACGTCGACGGCGACGAACAGGCGAGTCGACTGCCCCTCGAACAGGCTCGCCGCCTCGACGCCGAGCTGCACGTCCGACGAGGCGGTCGGGCGCCGCAGCGCACCCCACGTGGCCGCGATCGCAAACGGGACGGCGAACAGCATCAGGTCGGCTCGCCGCGCCACCACGCCGACGCCGAGCGCGACGACGGCGACGGTCGCCGCCCGCAACTGGGCAGCCGTCGGCCGCCACTCACCCGATCCGGCTCGCACTGCCGTCGACGTCACGACATCAGCTCCACGGGCAACCGGATCATCAACTCGATCATCGGCCAGACATCAACCGAAGGGAGGAGCGAACGGCGACGCTGCAGGGAGGCCAGTGGGTGGCGACGTCGCCGAGCCGGTGGATGGCGGGCCTGCCGCACGGGACGTGGGTGGCGTCGGCACGGAGGCGAGCACCTGACGCACCACGGAGGCGCCCGACGCATCTTGGAGCCACAGCTCGGGACGCAGCGTGATGCGGTGCGCGAGCGCAGGTTCGGCGACGGCCTTGACGTCCTCGGGCACCACGTAGTCGCGCCCGGCGAGCACGGCGAGTGCACGAGCCGTCAGCATCAGCGCCAGCGAGCCACGCGGCGAGGCGCCCACCATCACCTGTTGGTGTCGGCGTGTCGCCGACGCGAGGTCGATGCAGTAGCGGCCGACCGATTCCTCGACGACCACGGTCTCGACGGTGCGCTGCACGGCGAGCAGACCTTCGGCGTCGAGCACGGGCTCCACCTGCTGGTCCTCGCGCCGTCGGGCGAGGCGCCGTGCCAGCACGTCCCATTCCTCGTCGGCGCTGGGATAGCCGAAGCCGACACGCAACAGGAAGCGGTCGAGCTGCGCCTCGGGCAGCGGGTACGTGCCCTCGTACTCGACGGGGTTGGCGGTGGCGAGCACGTGGAACGGCTCGGGCAGCGGGAATGTCTCGCCCTCCACCGTCACCTGGTGCTCTTGCATCGACTCGAGCAGGGCCGCCTGCGTCTTCGGCGGTGTGCGGTTGATCTCGTCGGCGAGCACGAGGCCGGCGAAGATCGGACCGGGCCGAAACACGAACTCGCTCGTCTTCTGGTCGTAGACGAAGGCGCCGCTCACGTCGGCGGGCAGCAGGTCGGGCGTGAACTGGACGCGGCGGAAACTCAGCCCGAGCGCCTGGGCGAACGAGCGGGCGGCGAGCGTCTTGCCGAGTCCCGGGAAGTCCTCGAGCAGCACGTGGCCCCCGGCGAGCACGCCCGCTAGCACGAGACCGAGCGCGTCCCGCTTGCCGACAACCGCCTCCCCGACCCGGTCGAGCACGGCCCGACACACCCCGGCGGCCTCGGCCACCGACATCGGAGCCGCCGTCGAATTCGGGTTAGGCGAGGCGGCCGGGGTGGGCGGTTCGTGGGAGGTCATGGGGCAGAGAGCCTTTCGAGTTGGTCGATGGCGGCGGAGAGCTGCGCGCTCGTCGGCGACCGGGCGAGCGTCGCGGTGTCGAGCGTGACCATGTCCCACAGCAGCGGTCC
>JACDGA010000172.1 GCA_013815505.1 Acidimicrobiia bacterium | reverse complement strand
AGGCTCTTCACGGTCACCGTTTCCCTGCGGAGCCTGTCGGCAAGGGCGCTCAGCGAATCGCCGCGCTGGATCGCGCGCACGCACGGCGGGTTCTCGACGTCGAGTGGCGGCGCCGTGGTCGTGGTGGACTTCGGCGGCTTCGGTCGCTCGGTCGTCGCCGTCGGCGTGGTCGCCGTCGGTTCGCTCGTCGACGTCGACTCCTGCGGCGTGGTGGTCACCGCAGTGTCCGTACCGCTCGTGTCCCTACCACCGCTCGTCCCCGTGGTGACGATGGTCGTCGCGCCGGGCGCGCTCGTTGCCGTGGTCGATGTTCCGAGGCTGGTGGGCGGCTCGGCGGGCGGATCCATGGGGCGGCTTTCGCGGCTTTCGCTGCACGCACCCAACAGCAGCCCGGCGCTCAGCAGCGCAGCGGCCACAACACGTTGTGAATTCACCGGGGACAATCTATGCCGCAGGTCTGCTCCGAAGAGGTCACCCTCTCGCCAGAGCGTGCCGGGTGCTGCGCTTCAGGTCAGCTCGCCAGCGACCGTCAACACGGCGGCAGCGTGCCGCCGAGCACCGCGCTGTCCGAGCGACGAGCCCAGCTCGATCGTGAACCCGATGCCACCGTCGGCGGCGATGGTGCGCGACCACTGCGATGCCGTGCCGGTGTACACACCGCCCGTGACCTCGACGATCGGCAACCCGGTGAGCGACGCGTAGCGACGGCGGATCTCGCCGTCGAGTCCCGTCGCCGGATTGATGCGGAACAGGTCCTGGTGGTACCAGAGCGTCAGCTGCGGCTGCACCCGCTCGCTCAGGGCGAGCATCGCCTGTGTCTCGGGCTCGCTCGCCGCGCTCGGGCCGGCGTACTGCCAGACGCCGGGTTCGCCGAGGGGCGACCAGTTCTCGGGGAAGTTGCGGTTGAGGTCGACGCCGTTGACGTTCTGGCGCACGTCTGCCGCTTGTCCGTCCGGGTTCATCGACGGCACGAGCCACAGTTCGATCCCGTCGGGCACCGGAACGCGGCGGAGTTCGTCGATGATGGCGACGCCGGCGTCCTCGTCGCCATGGATGGCGCCGACGGCGACGATCGCGGTCCCGCCGGGCGTGCCCCGGCGGATGACCGTGATCGGGCGTCCGTCCACGGAACGTCCGAGCTCGATCGCCTCGCCGTCGGGCGCCGCGGTCGTCGTCGGCGCGTCCGTCAATGGCGGGGGATCGGTGCCCGTGGTCGTCGCCGGACTGTCGCGTGGCGTTGCCGGCGGGGCACTCGCCGTGCCCGACGTCCCCGGCGAGCCCGACGTCGCCCCCGGGTCCGATGCATCAGGCGCGATGGTGCCGCTCGCCGCCGGTCCCGGCTCTGTGCCGTCGTCGGTGGTCGTCGGTGTTGCCTCGTCGTCGCTGCATGCGCCGAGCGCCAGCGCGACCGTGACGAGCGCGAGCCGGCGTCGTGGCACTTCCATCCGCACCGCCATGGCTGCGGACGGTACCACCGGTGCCTCGCGGCCGAAGCGGTGTCCAGCTCGGAGTCGAGCTAGAGGTTCGTCGCGGCGTCGCACGCGGCGATCGCCGGCATCCAGGTGGCGATTACTCGCCGGAACTTGTCGCTGATGGGTTCGGGGATGAAGAGGTAGTTGCCCTTTCGCCCTGCGCCGAGCTTCTCGAGGACGTCATGCGCCGTGCGGGGCGCCCACTCGCCACTACTGGCGGACCAGCGGAAGAGGTGGTACGACAGCGCCTCCAGTTCGGCGAGAACCTGGCGGGTGTCGTCCTCGTGCGCCGCCGGAAGCAGCTCGCAGACGACGCTCGGCCGGTTGTCACGCAGTGTCGCCCAGGCGCCGCGCAGCACCTTCGCCTCAAACGTCTCGACGTCGATCTTGATCACGTCGGGTGAGCGTCCCGACTCGCGGCAGTAGGCGTCGATCGTCGTTGTCGCCACCTCGACCGATGCGCAGCTCTCACGGAAGCCCTCGGCGAGCGAGTTCGAGGTTTCCGCCTTGTCGGACAGGTAGAGCGTCGCCGTACCGACCTCGTCGGCGACGGCGTGACGGACCAGTTCGACCGGGAGATCGTTGCGGTCGATGAGCGCGGCGAGCAGGTCCCCAGTCGCCGGAGTCGGCTCGAACGCCGTCGCCCGCACGTGGCCGTCGGGGAGGATCGCCGTCAGCAACATCGAGTAGAGCCCGATGTGGGAGCCGACGTCGAAGAACTCGACGACGCCGTCACCATCGTCGGCGCCTTGAGCCAGTGCGAGCAGCGTCGCCTGCGTCGCGGGCTCGAATGCGGCGAGGCCAGCTTGGCGCAGCTTGCGCGTCACTGCCGTCGCATTGGGATCGCCGACGTCCAGCCGTTGCCGGTAGGGCCCGAACTCGTCGATGAACGCCTGGTTCGTCGGCAACGTCACCTGCACGGCGGCATCAGCTCCTTGCGATCAGACGACGACGTTGACCATGCGGCCCGGGACGACGATCACCTTGCGCGGCGTGGCACCGTCGATCGTCGCCATCACCTTCTCGTCGGCGAGTGCGGCGGACGTCACCGTCTCGTCGTCGGCATCGGCGGCCACGGTGATGCGGGCGCGCACCTTTCCGTTCACCTGGACGGGCAGCTCGATGACGTCGTCGACGAGGAAGTCGGCATCGGCGACGGGGAACGGTTCATGGGTAAGCGTGTCGTCGTGGCCGAGGATGCGCCACAGCTCTTCGGCGATGTGTGGCACGACCGGCGCCACCATCAGCACGAACGGCTCCGCCACCTCACGCGGTGTGGCGCCGAGCTTCGTGAGATGGTTGTTGAGTTCCACCAGCTTGGCGATGGCGACGTTGACGCGCAGATGCTCGTACCCGTCGCGCACCGCGGCAATGGTGCGGTGAAGCTGTGTCCGGGTCGCCTCGGTCGCAGGGTCGTCGGTGACCGAGGAGGTGCCCGTGTCCTCGTCGACGACGTTGCGCCAGAGGCGTTGCAAAAACCGGTACATGCCGATGACGTCGCGCGTCTCCCACGGCCGGCTGGCGTCGAGCGGCCCCGTTGCCATCAGGTGCAGCCGCAGCGTGTCGGCGCCGTAGCGCTCGTACATCTCCTCCGGCGACACGGCGTTCTTCAGGCTCTTGCCCATCTTGCCGAACTCGCGCTCGACGGGCGAGCCGTCGTACGTGAAGCCGTCACCGTCGCGCTGCACGCTGGCGGCGTCGACGTACATCCCGCGAGCGTCCATGTACGCCGCGGCCAGGATGTAGCCCTGGTTGTAGAGCCGGTAGTACGGCTCTTTCGACGACAGGTAGCCGAGGTCGTAGAGCACCTTGTGCCAGAACCGGGCGTACAGCAGGTGCAGCACGCCGTGCTCGACGCCGCCGACGTAGAGGTCGACACCGCCGGGATGGTCGGGGTGCGCAGTGATCTGCGGGCCGACCCAGAAGCGTTCAACCTCGGGGTCGATGAATGCCTCGTCGTTGTCGGGGTCGCAGTAGCGCAGCTGGTACCAGCACGACCCCGCCCACTGCGGCATCACGTTGGTCTCGCGCCGGTACTCCTGCTTGCCGTCGCCGATGTCGAGGCGCACGGTCACCCAGTCCGTGAGGCGGTCGAGGGGGCTCTCGGGATCCGAGTCGGCGTCGTCGGGATCGAACGTGCGCGGCGAGAACTGATCGGTCTCTGGCAGCTCGATCGGCAGCATGTCGTCGGGCACCGCGTGGGCGACGCCGTCGGCGTCGAACACGATGGGGAAGGGCTCGCCCCAGTACCGCTGACGGCTGAACAGCCAGTCGCGCAGCCGGTACGTCACGGTTGCCTCGCCGCGACCACTGGCCTCCAACCACTCGTTCGTGGCCGCGATGCCTTCTGCCACTGTGGCGATGCCGTCGAGCTGTAGCGATCTGCCGTTGGAGTTGACGTAGGGGGCGTCTCCGACGAACGCCTCGGGCCAGCGCTCGGTGTCGAGCGTCGGGCGTGTCCGTCGGGCTCCGAACCATTCGTCGGGCGGCTGCTGAATCGGCACGATGTCGAGCCCGTAGTTGCGTGCGAACTCGAAGTCGCGCTGGTCGCCGCACGGCACGCCGGTGATCGCCCCGGTGCCGTACCCCATCAGCACGTAGTCGGCGACCCAGATGGGGATCTCCTTGCCGGTGAACGGGTTCAGCGCGTATGACCCCGTGAAGACGCCGGATTTCGCCTGCGTCTCGTCCGTGCGCTCGGTGTCCTTACGCGATGCGGCCTCGCGCTTGTACTCGACGACGCCCGGCGCCTGCGGCCCCGTGGTCAGCGCAGCAACCATCGGGTGCTCGGGAGCGAGCACGACGAACGTGGCACCGAAGAACGTGTCCGCTCTCGTGGTGAACACCTCGATCTCACCCGCTGGCGTCTCGAAGAACACCCGTGACCCGACCGACCGTCCGATCCAGTTGCGTTGCATGGTCTTGATCGACTCTGGCCACTCGAGTAGGTCGAGGTCGTCGATCAGGCGATCGGCGTAGGCGGTGATGCGCATCATCCACTGGCGCATGTCGCGCTGGAAGACGGGGAAATTGCCGCGGTCGCTGCGGCCGTCCGTCGTCACCTCCTCGTTGGCGACGACGGTGCCGAGACCTGGACACCAGTTGACGGGCGCTTCGGCGACGTAGGCCAGGCGGTGGCCGTCGATCACCTCGGCGCGCTCGACGGCGTCGAGCTTCTTCCACTTACGGCCGCCGGGCACGGCACGCTCGCCCGATTCC
>JACDGA010000171.1 GCA_013815505.1 Acidimicrobiia bacterium | reverse complement strand
AAGCAGAAGATCGCCCGTGCGGCGATCCCGTACCACATTCCCGACGGGCGCGAGCTCGGCGCCCGCCTGGCCGGCGTGCACGCCGTGGTCCACCTCGTCTACACGTCCGGTCATCACGCCGCCGGCGACGAGGTCGTCCGCGTGGACTTGTGCGAGGAGGCGGTTCGCCTCGCCCGGCTGCTCGTCGACCTCGTGCCCGGCGAGGCGGGCAGCGAGGCGCTGCTCGCACTGCTGTTGCTCACCGACGCCCGCCGGCCCGCCCGGCTCGCCGACGACGGCTCGCTCGTGCCACTCGAGGATCAGGACCGCCGACGGTGGCATCGTGCGGCCGTCGATGAGGGTGTCGCGCTGCTGCGCCGCTCGCTCGATCGCAGTGACGGCGTTGGCGACCCGTACCAGCTCCAGGCTGCGATCGCCGCCTGCCACTCGACGGCGCCGAGCTTCGCTGCAACCGACTGGCGAGAGATCGTCCGCCTCTACGGGATCCTCGCCGACGTCCACCCGAACCCGATCGTCGATCTCAACGCCGCCGTCGCCCTCGCCGAGGTCGACGGTCCTGCGGCGGCGCTCGACGCCCTCGACCGCGTGGATGCAAGCGCTCGCTCGCACCTCTGGCAGGCCGGCCGCGGCGAGATGCTGCTGCGGCTCGGGCGCAGGGTCGATGCCGCCGAGGTCTTCTCGGCGGCCCTCGCCGATGCGCCCACGGACGCCGAGCGCCGCCACCTCCGCACCCGCCTCGACGCTGCCCGAGCTGCCTCTGCGCCCGAGTCGTGAGCCCGAACGGGTTCCAGCCTCAGACAACTGCCGCACGAGGTCCGGGCTCTCGCCGAACATCTGGCTCGCGCCGATGCGCTGCGCGTCGCGGCGGCGACACCTGCTCGGCAAGACTCGGCGGTGATGACTGACGCGAACGAAACCCCCCGGTCGGAACCCGATGACGCGCTCGGCTGGCACGACGCCGTCGCCCTCGCCGACGCCCTGCGCTCGGGCGCGACCACGCCGTCAGAGCTGACCGAGGCGGCGATCGCCCGCATCGAGGGTGGCGACGACGTCACGAACGCAGTGATTCTGCGCCGGTTCGATGCCGCAAGGGCAGAGGCCGACGCCATCGAGCCCGGCTCGGCACCGTTCGCCGGGGTGCCGATGCTCGTCAAGGATCTCGGTGCGGCGATGGCGGGCGAACCGACCTACCTCGGCACGCGGGTCCTGAAGGAGATCGACCATCGCGCGGAGGTGGACTCGTTCCTCGTCCGCCGGCTGCGGGCGGCAGGGTTCGTGATCCTCGGGCGGACCAACACACCCGAGCTCGGCTCGACGATCACCACCGAGCCGCTGTCGTTCGGACCGTCACGGAACCCGTGGAACAGCGAGTTCTCCACCGGCGGGTCGTCGGGTGGATCCGGCGCTGCCGTCGCCGCCGGGTTCGTGCCGGTCGCCCATGCCTCCGACGGTGGAGGCTCGATCCGCATCCCTGCGGCGAACTGCGGGTTGGTCGGCCTCAAGCCCTCGCGGGGACGGATCTCGGCGGGTCCGCTCGTCGGCAGCAACTGGCTCGGCGCGTCGACCGACGGCGCCGTGACCCGGACGGTTCGTGACGCGGCGGCGATGCTCGACGTCCTCGCCGGCTACGAGCCGGGCGACCCCGTCACCGCACCGCCGCCGGCGCGCCCGTTCGCTGACGAGGTCGGCGCCGACCCGGGGCGCCTTCGCATCGGCGTCGTCGACCAGCCACCATTCTCGGGCTATTCCGCCGATGAGCAGGCAGCCGCCGGGGTCCGGGCCGTCGCCGACGCGCTGGCGGGCCTCGGCCACGACGTCGCCGACGCCTGGCCGGCGGCGATCGGGGAGGATGAGTTCCGCGTCCACTTCCTGAACGTCGTCGCCGCCTATACGGCCGAGGACCTCGCCTGGATCGAGAAGGCAGCGGGACGACCGCTCACCGACGACGACATCGAGGGCGGCAATCACGCACTCGCCGAGATCGGACGGGCGCTTCCCGTCGCGGTGTTCCTCGAGACGGAGGGCTGGTTGCACTCCTGGTGCCGCAGGGTGGTCGAGTGGTGGTTCGGTGACGATGCCTACGACCTGCTGCTCTGCCCGGTGCTCAACGGACCGCCGCCCCGCATCGGCGACCTGATGGACGCCGATACCGGCACCGACGCGCTGCTCGCCCTCTTCCAATACACGAGCCAGTTCAACGTCACGGGACAGCCGGCCATCTCGCTGCCGTTGCACACGTCGACGGAAGGCTTGCCGATGGGGGTCCAACTCGTCGCCGCCCCTGCCCGAGAGGATCGCCTGTTGCAGGTCGCCGCGCAGCTCGAGTCGGCGATGCCATGGGCCGACCGTCACCCCGGCACGGCGGGTGGCTCATGAACGCCCGCGCCGCGCCCATTGGCGCCGTCGAGGCGATCATGACCACGCGGGCGATGAGGCGTTTCACCGATGATCCCGTCGATCTCGAGGTCGTGCGCACCTGCCTCGCCGCTGCGCAGCAGGCGCCGAGCGGGGGCAACGTGCAGCCCCAGCAGTACGTCGTGCTCACCGACGACGAGCCGAAGGGGCGGATCGCCGACATCTACCGTCGCTCGTTCGACCGCTACGAGGCGTCGCTGCCAGTGCGCGAGTTCCGCGACGAGTCGCAGCGTGCGGCGTGGGAACGCACGAGCGCAGCGAGCCGACACCTCGCCGACCACCTCGCCGCCGCCCCCGTCATCGTCGTGTTCCTGCAGCCACTCATGCCGTGGGGTGGTCGTGACGACGAGGGTGAGCTCGACATCGGACGCCTCGACGCGAGCGTCTACCCGGCGGTGCAGAACTTCTGCGTGGCCGCGAGGGCCCACGGCCTCGGCACCGCCCTGACGACGGTGATCCGCGTCCATTCTGCCGAGGCGCTGGAGGTGCTCGGCGTCCCCGTCGACCGCTTCGAGATCGCTGCGCTCGTTCCCGTCGGTGTCCCGTCGGGCCGATTCGGTGTCGCCCCTCGCCGCCCCGCCGGGAAGGCGACGCACTGGAACACCTACGGCAACCGCGAACCGCCGAACTGAGGCTCGCTCCACCTTCGACGCCGTTTCACCGAACGTCTCTGAGTCACGAACAACACCAGGTCTCGGTGTTGTTCGTGACTCAGAACTCGGGCATCGAATTTGAGTCACGAACAACGTCGAGTTCCGGTGTATGTGGTGACTCAGAACCGCGGCGGTGGAGGAAAGGGGCCTCGTCGGCGGCGCGGTTGCAGTGGCGGGGCGGCGAGAAGGCTGCGAACATGTGTTCGTGGAGCCGACGATCCTGCACGCCGACCTCGATGCGTTCTTCGCGTCGGTGGAGCAGCGAGACGACCCGGCGCTGCGCGGCCGTCCAGTCTGTGTCGGCATCGGTGTCGTCATGGCTGCCAGCTACGAGGCGAGGGCGTACGGCGTGCGCGGTGCGATGGGTGGCCACGAGGCTCGGCGGTTGTGTCCCGACGCCGTGTTCGTCCCGCCGCGACTCCACGCCTACACGGAGGCGAGCAGGGCGGTGTTCGAGGTGTTCGACGACACGACGCCGTTCGTCGAACCGATCTCGGTCGACGAGGCGTTCCTCGATGTCCGCGGCCTGCGCCGGATCCGCGGTGACGCCGAGGCGATCGCCGGTCGGCTCCGTGCCGAGGTGCGCGATCGTGTCGATCTACCGATCACCGTGGGCGTGGCGACGACGAAGTCGCTCGCCAAGGTGGCGAGCCGGTTCGGGAAGCCCGACGGACTCTGCGTCGTGCCCGGTGGCGGCGAGACAGCGTTCCTGCACCCGCTGCCGATCGAGTACATCTGGGGCGTCGGGCCGAAGAACTCGGTCACGCTGCGCGACCGAGGCTTTCAGCGCATCGGTGACCTGGCGATGGTGCCCGAGGCGGCGCTCGTCGCGATCCTCGGACCGGCCGCCGGTCGCCACGTGCACGCACTGGCGTGCTGTCGCGACCCGCGACTAGTGCGCGGCGGTCAGCGGCGACGTTCGATCGGCTCGCAGTCGGCGCTGGGGCGACGGCGACGAGCACCGGCCGAGATCGACGCCGTCCTCGTCGGCATCGTCGACCGCGTCACCCGGCGCATGCGCAGTGCGCACCGCGTCGGACGCACCGTCACGCTGCGGCTGCGCTTCGACGACTTCACCCGCATCACCCGCTCGCACACGCTGCCCGAGGCGACCGCCAACACGGAAGTCGTCACCACCGCCGCTCGTCAGCTGCTCGCCGCCGCCGAACCGCTGATCCGCAAACACGGCCTTACGCTCGTCGGCGTCACGGTTGCCAACCTCTCCGACGACAGCACGCTGCAGCTCGCCCTGCCGTTCGAACGCCACGACGGCGACGACCTCGACCACGCCCTCGACGCGGTCCGCGACAAGTTCGGAACGTCGGCCCTGACCCGCGCCGTCCTCCTCGGCCGCGCCGACCACCACGAGGTCCCCCTCCTGCCCGACTGACGATGCTCATTGCGATCAGGTGCCATGGATGGCGTGTGATCGCGATGAGAACGCGTCTCGGGGGGCGGTACGGTCGGGGAGGTGACGGCGCTCGAGATGAAGCAACGGGCGCTCGAGCGGGAGCTGGAGCGCATCGGGCCTGTCGTCGTCGCGTTCAGCGGGGGCGCCGACTCGGCGTTCCTTGCCGCGGCAGCACGCAGGGTGCTCGGCGACGATGCGATCGCTGTCACGGCAGTGTCCCCGTCGCTTGCTTC